>JAZFYA010000183.1:0-2187 GCA_036443315.1 Pseudomonadales bacterium | reverse complement strand
TAAATACCTCAACGCCGCCCCGTTGCAGCGGCGGTTTCGCGTTATTCACGATGATGTCGATAGTGCCGAATTCATGGACAGTGAATGCAATCAGCTTTTCAATATCGCTTTGCTTGTCGAAGTCAATATTGATCACGCTGGCGTGACTGTGTTCATGCAAATCCACACTGTCCTGCTGTTCTGGATCACAGTTGATATCCGCTACAACAACGTTCGCGCCACGCCTTAACATTAGGCGGGATATTGACAGGCCTATGCCTGAGGCACCGCCGGTGATAATGGCTGTTTTTCCCTTCATCGTTTCGTTCATAATTCCAGGTAATGCGCGGGTTGCGCATTGACAATATCCCAGTAGTTATTGTCTTTAACAACTTGGTCAATACGATTTATTTCTTCCAGGCTAAAACTAGATTTTGCCGCTTCACAACATTGTCTTAATTGTTCAAGGGTACGCACACCCAGTAAGGGAATAGCGTTTTGGCTTAAAATCCAACGCAGTGCCAGTTGGCTGCAACTGAGACCCCATTCCTTGGCAAGTGTTTGTAGACTGTTAATCACCTTAATCACCCGGTGTGTTAAAGTCGCTTTTATGCGCTCGCTCTTAGCTGCCCGACTCTGTTTGGGAATCTCCCCGAGGGTAAAATACTGACCCGACAATAAGCCTCTCGCCAAGGTTCTATTACACAACAATTGTATGGGGTGCTTGCGCAGCATCGGCTTTAATGTTTGGCCTGCTCGGCGTTCCAGTACATTGTAGTGACATTGCACCGTGGAAAATTTTAAACCTGCATCCATTGTCTGTGATAATTCCCCCGGAGAATAATTCGAGCAGCCCAGGGCGCGTATTTTTCCCTCCTTGGCTAAGGACTCTAGCACCCTTGTTGTTTCTTCAAGAGGGGAGTTGTCATCATAGGCGTGGAGTTGAAATAAATCGATAGTATCCCTGGCAAGACAAGTTAAGCTCGACTCAACCGATTGTCGAATATAATCTGCCGTTAAGCGGGCTTTTTGTACTGCAAACTGCCCCTTAATCGAAACTGGTTTAAGACCCGCCTTGGTGCTGATGATAAGCTCTTTGTCCTTCTTACCCTTCAATGCCTGTCCTAGCAGCTGTTCTGAAAAACCCTCACCATACATGGGGGCGGTTTCAAAAAAGTTAATGCCTTGGTCAATAGCGGCGTTGACCAGGTTGTTGACTTCTCTCTCATTTAAATAGATGCCAAAGTGTAATGCACCCAGGCCTATTTGTGAGCAGGGGGTATCGATGCCTGTAATCATCGGATAATTCATATACCCGCCTTGGGTAGCAGTCTAAATTCCAGACTAAAGCGTGTTGTGTCACCTGTGCTTACATCTTCCGAGTGTATTAACTTCGGATGGAAAAAAATAATATCCCCTGGCTCCAATTCAGGTTGGTATATCTCTAATGTGGTTGGCTCATTACAAAGACGAAATTCTTCTTTACAGAATTTTGACTCAGTCGGTAAGTGGTGTGCAAAGGTTTTGATATGGGATCCCGGTAGCATTTTAAGTGTGCAGTGGGCATCGAAACCAATAATGGGTAACCAGGCTGAGATGACATTTTTTGCCGGCCCCCAAGCCTTGCAGCTAAAAGGGTAACCATCGTGGTAAGCGGGTCTAATAAAACGAAAGGCCAGCCAACCGTCACCGTCATCCCACAAGTCATAATCTTGGGGAATAATCTTCTTTAAAAACTGTTGCACCGCCGAATTTAGCAACATATTTGATAATTTTGGCTCTGGTAAGCGATGGCGGTTTTTGGCTGAAAATAAGGCGTTATGATGAATGTCTTGGGTTTCAAACCAATGGTGGTATTGTTTGAGGTCAGTGGCTCCCAGGTTTAATCCAAGCAGGGTATTAAGCCAGGTAGTGGCATAATCTGTGATGTTTTTATGACTCTCTGGGTAGGCGACTAAAATGGCAAAGCCATGTTCCTTATAACAGGCGACAGGATCTTTGATTAAGGCGGACCTATTCATAAAAATTCCTAACCAATGCGACTACCTCGGCAGGGGTCAGCCCTAATTTTTCACAATGATCTTCATAGGAACCATAGTTTCTAACAAACGTATCGGGTATTGACGCTGAGGCAAATTTTATTTGCGGCAATTTGTGCACAATCCGCAGTACATCGTCACCAAGCCCCCCAGAACGCATATGTTCCTC
>JAZFYA010000182.1:0-10923 GCA_036443315.1 Pseudomonadales bacterium | reverse complement strand
TTGTTTAATGAATTGAGCCGCTAAACCTCCATTCGGGTTAACCAATACTTTTTTATTCATTTTCTCTACATGTAAACCATGAAGCACAAATCGCTTTCGATGAAGAAAAAGTGATTTGTGCTTATATGGCTACTAAACATAAACAGCCTTTGTTCCATAAAAATAAAGCGTAATGCTATGTTTATTTCTTGGCGATGGGAGGGTAGGTTGATCGGTCTTTTTTCGAGGGATTGCCTGCCTTTTCTGGAAAGATTTTTTCACTGACTAACTCAACAGCATAATCAATTTGTAGCCACCAGGGTTGGGCTTGAAAAGTGCGATTACGACGGATTGATGAGCGGCGGTTTAGAGCTGCTGGCATAGGCAATTCTTGCCGGCGCCGATCTACACCATCGCGACGGTCGCCGAACATAGGATGTTTAGCTCTAGCCACTATAGTCGTCCTTGAAATTAAATTAACGGTCCTTGGTTAACTGCCAGTTTTGATAATATATATTTAAACAGTTATCAATTTCAACCTAAGCAAGTCGGTCGAAAAAGCCTGACTGAAGCCATTCTAGCAGATTCCTTGGCCAATGTGTTGGTTGAATCAAAGTAAATTATCCACCTTCTTAGAAGGTGGATAATTTACTTAAACGCTTCCCTAACCGAATGCTTCAATTAAACAGCAGCAATGTCCCTCACTGTGAATTTAAAATTCTCGACTTCACAGGCTTGTTGTCTGAGTTTAATAACAAGCTATCCAGAAAAGCTCAAAGTGTCCCCACCTTGCCCATCTTCCTGGAGGTAAAGATGTGTCGATCATGGGCACCGTACTGGCTCCTGAAGAATATCCATGGTTTTCTGGATAAATATACCCAAAGCGATTGAAATTTAGGTGTTATAGGCCGCTCCTGCGCATCCATGCGCCTGCGGCATTAGTGCATCCATGCACGTCACACCTCCTTTTTGCCCATGCTCGCGGTGTTTGAACTTGAAATATTGACAGTTTCCTGCGTTCAAACGCCCTGACATGAACAACTTGCCATAAACAACTTTCCATAGATAACTTTCCATAAACAATAAAGGGACGCACTCTAAAACCTAAATTTCAATCGCTTTGGGTATAGAACACCAAGCACAGGTCAGCGTTAAAATAGGTGTCAAGGTAGGTAGCTTTTTCCCATAAGATAGGAATCCACTTCACGAGCAGCACGGCGACCTTCGTCAATCGCCCAAACAATCAGGCTTTGACCACGACGTGCATCTCCGGCTGCGAATATACTCGGCTTGCTGGTGCTGAACTTATCGTAATCCGCTAAGATGTTTGAACGAGCATCTTTCTCAACATTAAACAGGTCAACCAAACCACCTTCAGGTCCCATAAAGCCCATTGCCAATAAGACAATATCGGCGGGAAGCACTTTCTCGCTACCGGCAATCTTATTGGGAACCATCGCTCCATCAGACTTACGTTCCCACTCAATATCAACGGTATGTACCGCTTTAACATTGCCGTCAGCATCGCCTTCAATCTTGGTAGTCATCACCAAATATTGACGCGGGTCTTGTCCTTGAACTGCTATCGATTCTTGTTGACCGTAATCTACAAGAAGTCGCTTGGGCCACTGCGGCCAGGGGTTATTATCCTGTCGTGACGCGGGAGGTTGAGGCATGATTTCTAACTGGGTGACACTTTTACACTGATGGCGTAAGGATGTGCCCACACAGTCAGTGCCGGTATCACCACCGCCGATAACCACTACATTTTTACCTGCAGAATTAATGTAATTGCCGTCGGCGTGTTTGCTGTCTAATAAGCTCTTGGTATTGGCTTTTAGAAACTCCATGGCAAAATAAATACCCTTAAGTTCACGGCCTTCGTTGACAACTAAGTCGCGGGGAACGGTAGCACCGACACAGAGTACCATCGCGTCAAAATCTTGCTCGAGTTGTTCAGCAGAAACATCTTTGCCCACTTCAGTATTGGTAACAAACACAATGCCTTCCTCGGCGAGGATGTCCACACGACGCTGAACGATTTCCTTTTGCAGTTTCATATTGGGAATACCGTACATCAACAAACCACCGATACGGTCGGCTCGCTCGTAGACAGTAACCATATGGCCCGCTGAGTTAAGCTGTGCCGCGGCGGCTAAGCCCGCTGGCCCAGAGCCGATAACCGCAACCGTTTTACCCGTGCGTCGGGTCGGGATGTTGGCAACAACCCAGCCTTCTTCGAAGGCCTTTTCTATAATTGCGTACTCGTGAAGTTTTATCGTTACCGGGTCAGCATTGATACCCAGTACGCAAGCGCCTTCACAGGGGGCTGGGCAGACTCGACCAGTAAACTCAGGGAAGTTATTGGTTTTATGCAGCAACTGCACCGCTTCTTTCCAGCGGCCGTGGTAGATCAAATCATTCCACTCGGGAATAACGTTATTGACCGGGCAGCCTGCAACCGCAGGGGCGTATTGCGATACGGCGGACTGGCAAAACGGCACACCACAATCCATGCAGCGGGACGCTTGCTCTTCGATATCGCTAGTTTCCATAGGGTGATGGACTTCTTGCCAGTCAATTAAACGCTCAGAGGCATCGCGATCGTCTGGCAAGGTTCTTGCTACTTTTAAAAATCCGGTTGGATCCCCCATAATACTGTCTCCTATTCAGCTCAGGCTGTTTGAGCTGCCAGATTTTCAAGATGCATATCGAATGCTTCGACCGCTACTTCATATTCAGTTTCGAATTTGCCAGTGGTACGGGCTTGATCCATATACTGCTGCATTTTTTTGAAATCAACAGGCATGACTTTCACAAAACGTTTTACGGCACTGTCCCAGTCGGCGAGCAATTCTTCTGCAACATCCGATTGAGTATTTTCTTTATGCTCGGCAATTAAAGCTTTTAGTTCTGCAATTTCGTCGGCGCTTTCAAGTGTTTCAAGCTGCACCATCTCCATATTGCATTTGCTGGCAAAATCTTTGTCGTTATCCAATACGTAGGCAATACCGCCTGACATACCGGCGGCGAAGTTACGCCCAGTCTGGCCAAGAATAACGGCTTTACCGCCGGTCATGTATTCACAACCGTGATCGCCAACGCCTTCAACAACTGTAGTTGCACCCGAGTTGCGAACGCAGAAACGTTCACCCGCTATACCGCGAATAAACGCTTTACCACCGGTTGCGCCAAACAGAGCAACATTACCAATCAGAATATTCTTGCGGGCTTCAAAAGTTGCTTCTTTGGGCGGATAAATAGACAGGTTGGCACCCGATAACCCCTTGCCAAAATAGTCGTTGGCATCCCCCTCAAGTTCAAAGCGAAGTCCCTTGGCCGAGAAACAGCCGAAGCTCTGTCCAGCCGAACCGTTAAACTTAACCTTGATGGTGTTTTCCGGCAGACCTTCAGCGTTATATTTTTTGGAAATCTCGTTTGACAACATGGCACCAATGGTTCGATCGGTGTTTATAACCTCGTATTCAAGATTGACTGGCGTTTGATTTTCCAGTGCATCCTTGGCGTCTTCCATCATACGACGATCAATAATATCGTGAATCAGATGTTTTTGTTCTTTAGAACAGTAAAGTGTTTCACCGGGCGCGTTTTCCTCTTTGTATAGCAGTGGTGTTAGATCAACACCTTTGTATTTCCAGTGGTCAACATCTTCGCGAACTTTCAAACACTGGGTCTGCCCAACCATGTCGTTGATGGTTTTGAAACCCAACTCCGCCATAATCTCGCGCAAGCCTTCTGCCATCATGGTAAAGAAGTTAACCAGGATATCAGCCTGACCATTGAAGCGGCCACGTAATTCCTTGTCTTGAGTCGCGATACCTACGGGGCAAGTATTTAAATGGCATTTGCGCATCATGATGCAGCCCTCAACCACCAGCGCTGCTGTGGCCATGCCCCATTCTTCAGCACCTAATAAGGTTGCAACAGCAAGATCCCGAGGGGTTTTTAATTGCCCATCGGTCTGCACAGTAATACGGCTACGTAATTTATTACGCACCAGTGTTTGATGAGTTTCAGCCAGACCGAGTTCCCACGGCAGGCCTGCATGTTTGATCGAGCTCAGCGGCGATGCACCGGTGCCGCCGTCGTGACCGGCAATCAGTACAACATCCGCATAACCTTTACACACGCCGGAGGCGATGGTGCCGACACCCGATTCGGATACCAGCTTTACGTTCACGCGTGCTTTACGATTGGCGTTTTTAAGGTCAAATATAAGCTGTGACAAATCTTCAATGGAATAGATGTCATGATGTGGTGGCGGTGAAATAAGCCCAACACCCGGAGTAGAACCACGAGTGCGACCAATCCAGGCATCAACCTTGTGACCCGGTAACTGTCCACCCTCCCCCGGCTTGGCACCTTGAGCCATTTTTATTTGTAATTCGTCCGCATTGGCTAAGTAATAACTGGTGACACCAAAACGTCCGGAAGCCACCTGCTTGATGCGCGACTTCATAGAATCGCCATTTTCCAAGGGCGTAAATCGAATAGGGTCTTCACCCCCCTCACCACTGTTACTTTTACCGCCAATACGGTTCATGGCGATAGCCAGTGTGGTGTGCGCTTCCCATGAAATAGAACCAAAGGACATGGCGCCCGAGGCAAAACGTTTGAAAATATTTTCAACCGGTTCCACTTCCTCTAATGGAATGGATGAATGGCCCGAAGTAAATTCGAGTAAGCCCCGCAAGGTAAACGCTTCTTTGCTCTGTGTATCAACTGCTTTTGCATACTCTTTAAACTGTTCGGTATTGTTACTGGCAGTAGAGTGTTGTAGTAAGCGAATGGTGGTTGGGTTAAAGAGGTGACGTTCACCGTCGTGACGCCAGGCGTAATCGCCACCGGACTTTAACAGGTCGTCTGCGGCAATTCGGTCTTCAGGCAGAAAGCCGTCTCTGTGGCGCAATAGCGCCTCTGCAGCGATTTGATCGAGGCCAATGCCTTGAATGCGGCTTACCGTGCCGGTGAAGTAATTATCGATAACATCACTGTTGATACCGAGTGCTTCAAAAATCTGCGCACCCTGGTAAGACTGCAAGGTTGAGACACCCATTTTCGAGAAGATCTTTAACAAACCACTACTAACGGCTTTGATGTACCTGGCGATAACGTCTTCATCACTCAATGTAGAATTGATAACGCCTTCATCGCGTAAATTGTACAAGCTTTCAAGTGCCAAGTAGGGGTTAATGGCTGCGGCACCAAATCCCAAAACAGTGGCAAAGTGATGGGTTTCGCGAATATCGGCAACTTCAAGAATAAGATCCGCTTTGGCGCGTAAACCTTCACGTATCAAATAGTGATGAATCGCTGCGGTTGCAAGCACAGAAGGCATCGCCGCATGATCCGTGTCGATGGTACGATCGCTCAATAACAGAAGAGCATAACCATCGTTAATCGCATTTTTAGCATACTGGCAGATGCGATCGAGAGCAGTCTTTAGTTCACCTTCATCGCCAGTGGTTCTGAATGTAATATCAATGGTTTTAGACTGCAGGTGGTTATGGTCGATATTCTGCAGCTTTTTAAACTCTTCATTGCTAAGAACAGGTTGGTCGATTTCAAGCTTATGACAATGCTCAGGCGTCTCTTCCAATAAATTGTGAGAGTTACCGACATAACTACGCAAAGACATCACCAGCTCTTCTCGAATAGGATCTATCGGTGGATTGGTTACCTGGGCAAACAATTGTTTAAAATAATGCGATAGCTGCTGGGGGCGATCGGAAAGAACCGCTAACGGTGTATCCGTACCCATCGCACCTAGAGGCTCTTTGCTCGTGTCAACCATCTGCGCCAAAATAAGGTTGAGGTCTTCGCTGCTGTAGCCAAAGGCTTTTTGTATTTTTCTGAGGTTGGGCAATTTCGTTTGCGCGGTAGAAGCTGCAGGGAGTGGCAGCTCGCTCAAGCGTATTTTATTTTCACTCAGCCATTTGCCGTACGGTTGTGAGGAACAGATCTCTTTTTTAACCTCATCATCACTAATGATACGGCCCTGTTCCAAGTCGGCAATAAATATCTTGCCTGGTTGCAATCGACCTTTTTCCACCACGGTAGATTGATCAACACAGATGGCGCCGGTTTCAGAGCCCATGATCAAAGTACCATCATCGGTGAGCAAATAACGAGAAGGACGTAGACCGTTCCGATCGAGTGTGGCGCCAATCAACTTACCATCAGTGAAAGAAATGGATGCCGGGCCATCCCAGGGCTCCATTATGCAAGCGTAATACTCATAAAAAGCGCGCTTAACAGGATCCATGTTTTCCTGAGTTTGCCACGCTTCCGGCACCATCATCATCATGACTTGTGCCAATGGCCGCCCGCTAAGAACAAGCAGCTCAATAGCCATATCGAGGTTTGCCGAATCCGAGTTACTGCGGTTACACACTGGAGTGAGCATTTTCAACTCGGCGTCACTGAAGTTTATCGATTTATACATCGCTTCGCGCGCGTTCATCCAATTGATATTGCCCTGAACGGTATTAATTTCACCGTTATGAGATAAATAGCGAAAAGGTTGTGCTCGACGCCATGCAGGGAATGTATTGGTTGAAAAGCGTGCATGGAACATGGCTAGGCCCGACGTGACCCGTTCATTTTGAAGATCCAGATAATATTGTTTCACCTGTGCGGTGGTGAATTGTCCTTTATACACAATGGTACGGGACGACAAAGAGGCAATATAAAACTCATCAATTTCCTTAGCGAGTGTGTCGTTAATACTATGTGCACTGTACTTGCGTAAAACAAATAATTTACGTTCGAATTCCTGCTGGGTAAGATCGCTAGGCTTGTGGATAAATACCTGTTCAATTTGGGGTTCCGACTCTACCGAGGCTGCCCCTAACATTGAATTATCCGCTGGTACCGAGCGATAACCCAATAAGCTTAAACCTAGTTCTTCAATAGAGGTGTTTAAAACCTTGCGGCATTTTTCGGACTGCGAGGGATCTGAAGGAAAGAAAATCATCCCAACACCGTATTCACCTTCAGAGGGTAATTGGATGCCAATGTCACAGGCTTCTGCAACGAAAAAATCATGGGGGATCTGAATTAGAATGCCAGCACCATCACCACTTTTGACATCGAAGCCGGTTCCACCTCGGTGCTCCATGCATGCCAGCATGGTTAATGCGTTCTGAATGATATCGTGCGACTTTTTACCTTTTAGATTGGTCACAAAGCCAATACCACAGCTATCTCGCTCAAATTCTGATCGATAGAGGCCGTGATATTTTGTGCTCATGCTAGTCATATATAAAACTTCCCATACATTTTTGCCAGAAGCTGTCAGCGGGGCTCTCTCAAGTAATTGCCGCATCTATCATCAAGCTGAAGCTTAATGTCGACGTGTAACTCTCTAAGTCAACAATGACCTTCTGGTGTTATCTACTGCACCTTAAATTGTCCAGAAGCCAGATGTGGGATAGCAATCACACGATTGGAATTATATTCGGTGGGTGTTACCGCCTCTTTTTGGACCAACTTACTATAAATGACCGCCAACCGCCAACCACTTGTCTTCCCCTGTTTTGTCTTTCCTTGCCTGAAACTATCACTAGCGACCCTAAGCGCACCAACTTGGTGCGCACTGATCATATATTGGTCCGTTTTTGTGGTATCTCTTTCACCTAGGGCGAACCCAGGCTCAGCACGCCACCTGGGCTGCTGACTAGCCATCAAGGCCACCCAGTCCCAAAATGCGGTCAACTTAGCCGTTGATTGGCAGGAAACTGAAGTGTATTGGAGAAGCTTCTACCAAGAATTAAACCGATTGAAGCTCAGGAGGATCGAGGGACAGATAGCAACCCGTATGCTACTCGGGCAAATACTATCACGTTTCTTCGTTTAGTAGGCGATGTTTTTTCATGTGCTTCCTTATCAGATTCAGATAGCGAGGCGTCGGGCCACATCTTCGTAGAGAGGGTCACCCTCTTCGTCTGTGGCCACAATGTTAGGGCCGCTAACGTAAGGTAGGCCAGATTCCACATCACTAAGTGCGGCTGATAGCAGGTCAGTGATAATTTTATCCATAGATCTGCGGGGGTACAGCTCAGCAAGGGCATGCAATTTGGCTGCATCGCGGACAGGGAGCTGAACACTGTACGATTCATCAGTCAGCTTGCCATCCGCCGTTTTTTCCCATAGACGAAGTAATTCCGGTACTTTCATAGATTGTTGATCTCGCTTTGACTGCTCTCATTTCCCCAAAAGGGGGTGTTTTGCTTATTAATATTATTCTTGTCACGCTTAAAGACTAACCAACATTAATCCTATTTTTCACTATTTTTTCAAAATTGCTAATGTTCGTCTCAAATTGTGTGGAATGAAGTTTATTCAAAAACACAACTTAGCCCAATATCGCTAAAAGATGTCGCAAATGCAATCCGTCTACGTCCTGTCTACCTTGCTACATCGATTAAAAAAACAGGATATACCGTGGGCGAGTGGATTGCTAGTAGCCGATTAACGGAAACTTATTCCAGACTGCTTCATACCAAAGGGTTGATACCATAGCCATTCAGGTTGGCAACCACTCATTTATCACCCGATTCTTCCGGAAGGTTAGTTAGTCGTGAGATTAGTTTCCTGACGAATTTATCCGTAGGGCGAAATACATAAGATGCCGCTGCCGCCATCAAAGAATAGAACAGCTTTTCTTCATTATCCTGTGCGACTATAGTGGCTAATACCACAATCAGGACAATCACCATCAGGGTATAGATCGCCCAAGCTATCTTACTGTACAAGGCGTATTTATTTTCTTCATTCTCTGTCATATTTTTCATATTTAGTTATAGGATTGGTAATAGGTTTTCGATCCACTCGTTTTGAATATTTTGCCATTCCGACTTTCATTTATCTGTTATTGGAAATAAACCCTTCTAAAATAGTTTGATATTGTTAGTGCTGTAATGTCATTCGTATTACCTAACTGCTTTGTATGATTAACCTTGTTATCGTTTTTGAGTAAAGCGAGGCTCAGCTTCAGCTGCAACTGAAGTCCTTCTATATAGTAGTCGCTCGATAACTGCTTGGTTCTTCGTTAGAGAGACTGATTATTAGTGTGAGCACTGCATAAACGCCTAAGTGATAACTCGGACAGTCATCAGGGCCTCGAGCCCGTATTGCAAGGTGGAGTATAGTTATATCATGAATGCATTGAACAACAAAGAAACTAACATTGGCGTCGATGTCGGCAAGTCTCGGCTTGATATTTATATCAGGCCCGAATGGTACTTACTTAAGGCTATAACTGAGGAGCTTTGAACCCGCTGTTCGCAATGCAAGGCCCACGATTGGTTGGAACCCCACGCCCGTTAGCGGGCCTTGCATTGCGAACCGTTACTCCGGTGGCGCTTGGATACTGTACAGTCTAGCCACCCTCGGTGGTCTAAGCCCTCACCAGGGCGTGGGGTTCCAACCGAGTGAGGGCTTAGACTACCGAGGGTGGCGGCGGGATACTACGGTCGCAAGCCGTTAACAGCGCGTAAGCGCCATTCATATCAGGCCTCATGAATTACAACGCATTATTCAGCCGCAGAACTTTCCAAGTTGATGGAGGCAGCAAATAGTGTGTGTGATCGGAAGGGGAAGCCGTCTGAATTGGTAATATTGAGGCGGTTAAGCGTTTCCTAGCCTCACGCATAACTCAAGCAAGGCCGTTTTGAATAAGTTAGTAAAATGCACCAACCTATTGATAATAATGGTGCCCGGAGGCGGAATCGAACCACCGACACGGGGATTTTCAATAGAGGGTGTAAACTTTTAATTGTTATTTTACAAGCACTTACTGAGGCGTTCGTAGCAAATTCTACCTTATAAAGCATAACGACGCAGTACTCACCTACGAAAAATTCACGCGCGTAATGGGCGGTGGCCAGATGGACGCTTACCTTAGAGGCCTTTTGTGAACTAGGGGAAAGAATGCGCCAGCCAAGATTACTGGTAGCTCGCTGTCCAATTCAATTATATCGCCTTGGTAAGGAGGGCCTAGTTTTCTAGATCCATAGAAGTTCGCTTCAACTTCAGAGCTAGAGGACAGCTTATTTATAGCATCCTTTAAGTCGTTAGCATCGTAAACCGGATGCCAGCGTTCATCTAACATTATTAATTATACTTGTCGGGAAAGTGGTTTTGCTTCAAATTTAGAAAAAGAATTTTCAATCAATTGATCGATTCGAGACTCAAGCTCCTCGTCAATCTGTGGTAGAGCCTTCGTCACTTCATTAATTAAATCAGCTGCATCATAAATGAGGCTTTCTACAGGTTGAGCTTCATAGCTAGCGCCGGTGGGAATAAGCGGGCTAATAGGAAATATGTTATCAACATTTGTTGAGTTTGGATCAAAAAATCTTATATATGCGCTTTCTTCGGGTACACTAACGCCTCCTCTGAAATTAGGCGTTAAAGGGATTGTTGCTAACAATGCAATCATTTGATTCTCCTTTGGCTTTTTCTAAAGTCATCCATTCTTTTAATTTATCGCCAACTACAGTATTAAATAGTAAATATATATCTTGAGTGAAAGCTTGTAGAGTTTCGCTGATATTATCAGGGCTGGCTGACAGCTCAGCATACCGGTCTAAATCAAATCTGAAGTGGTCTGGCGTCGTGCCTTGATTTTGAACAAGACCATATCGCAAAGCTAATTCGCCTTCGCTAAGGTTGGACCGTACTTCTGTCATGTAGTTCGTGTTAGCAATGTTAGCAATCTCGTGGGGTAGCTTAATAAACTCTTCCGACACTAATGAGTTCCAATCAAGATTGTAGCCTAGTTCTTCAGAAATTTTATTTTTGTCAATTATATTGACATACCTAACCCCAAGTCTTAAGGGGCTAATATTGCCAAAAACTGACTTTAATTCATCTAGACCACTACAGAATTGGCTGATGATATCGTCTCTGCTGATGTGA
>JAZFYA010000181.1:0-2841 GCA_036443315.1 Pseudomonadales bacterium | reverse complement strand
GACATTGTGCCAAACCTCGCGGGCAGTGCACCTAATCAGCCCACAGCACAGGCGCTTGAAGACGATCCCTTGTTACATCGATTTGTCATTGTGTTTGACAGAGAAGGATACAGTCCCGCCTTGCTGTTACGCATGAAAAAATTACACATTGCCTGCAAAACTTACCACAAATATCCCAAGGAAGATTGGTCGCATGATGAATTTTTCCCACGGCAAGTCACCTCGGCATCAGGTCACGTGACGGAAATGAAGCTCGCCGAGCGCGGCACCTTCATTGGTAAGAAAATCTGGGTGCGAGAAATGCGTAAACTGTGCGCAAGTGGTCACCAAACCCGTGTTATCAGTACCAACTATAAGGACAATGCCGAGGCCATTGGAGTGGCGATGTTTGCCAGATGGTCACAGGAAAACTATTTCAAATATATGCGTGAGAACTATAATCTTGATGCCCTTGTTGACTATTGTATTGAAGAGATTTCTGATACCACTGTCGTCGTTAACCCGGCCTATAGACGCCTGGATGGCGAAGTGCGTAAGAAGTGCGTAAAAAGGTGAGCAAACTGACACGCAAGCGTGCACACTTTGGTGCATTGAGTTTAGAGGGCGACATTGAACCGAAAAATGTTGAAGCTTACGCACAGAAGAAAGCGGCTTTACAAGAAGAAATTGAACAACTCAATCAACAAGTATCAGCACTCAAAGCGGCACGCAAGCAGACAAAAAAACACATCACGGTAGGCGAATTACCCGAAGAAGAACGCTTCAAGCAATTAAGTATGCAAAGCCGGTACTTGATCGACGCCATTAAAATGATTGCTTATCGTGCCGAAACGGCGATGGCGAATATTATCCGTCCAACCATGTCACACACCGATGAGGCACGCCGGTTACTCAAAGGCATTTACAGCAACGAAGTGGATATCTTTGTGGACAATGAAGCTAAGATTTTAACGGTGCAATTGCACCATCTTGCCAACCAGATGAGTAGCCAAGTGGTACAACAACTGTGTGAGGAATTGACAGCAACTGAGACAGTATTTCCGGGAACCGAATTAAGAATGATTTATAAAATGGTGTCATAGCGGAATCGTTGAGGTCGGGAGGTCTGTGACTTAACCGGATATCGCCAGAGTGTCTCAACTTTCATTGTTGGGTCCCTTATCAGTACTGTTGGCAGGGTTTGGCTGCGGAAGGTTGTGTAGAAAATCTCGCAGGTCCGCAGCGGACTCAATCGGAATTTCTGCCATTGGTACATGGCCGACGTTGCTATAAAAAGCCTTTGTCACATGTGGGATTAAGAGTATAGGGAGCATTAACACTGTTTTCCCCAATTCTGTCTTTATCTAACATTTAGGTTCCTAGGTCTGAAAAGGCGTAGAGGGGTTTTGATCGCCGACAGCGAGGAAAAAGTGAAAAGTACTTAAGCACGCACTATAATAATAACATAAGCTACAAAGGCTTAAGTTAATGACATTGAAGTGCCAATACCGGAAGTACAAAGGTTGTGGATTTTGGTTTCTGATAGCTGACGTTCATGTCTTCGTGCTATGCTACCATTAGCGGAATTTTTATTGTTATTTTTAGTATTCTGCTAGCTTCATTCTTTTTATCACAGTGCTCGGATGCCACGAATTTATTAAGCCTTGTCTGTTTTCGCTCGGTTCTGCGAACATTACATTTACAGCTATTTCCCCGATTACGTAGAACCAAGTTGCAAAAACACAACAACCATCGATACTCATTAATTCCACATCAGAACTGCCTGTTATTTGCCCATTAGATGCACCGAAGGAAATATGTACCTTTGGATGTGCCGTTTCATTCAAGATGGCTTCACTAAATTCCTTAATATCAATTGGAATACACAAATCCTGAATGGCACACCCAAATTGTTTAACAAAAAACAAATGTACTTTTAACATCCCGTCTTTCACTGTGCCAGGAAATATTTTTTCTAACTTAATAATGCTTCCTTTGCTTAAGTTTTTCCTTGCTCTTAAATTTTTTGAAACCGCAAGCCACGCATTATCATGCGATGCAGTTCTCGCATTATTACAGTTCGGGCACAGTGGTGAGTTATATTTTAATTCACTAGACTTCTTAATGCTGTTTATCTTCACATTTCTTTTGTTCTTGGAGTTTAGATAAAGAGGGGACTTTTGTGAAATTTTTCCAAATTCAGATTTTAAATCTGATGCTTTTGTACGATGCTCGCCAGTTGTTGCAGGATTACTGCATATCCAGCAAAGTGTTGTTGAATTGACCATAAGCACCTATTCTACTAGCTGATGGGGCTGCTTACATACTTTTTCCAAAAGGCCCCACCGACCGCTATGGGTGAAAAGAGGCTGTTCGGTTTCGCGTCTACCCTCATTTTATCATATCCTTTGGCTATTATAATAGCCAAAGGATATGGAGGCAGAAGTGAAAGTGAATGACTGCAAATCACCTCATATAGTCTTTCACCATGCAAATAAAAACGCCCCAATTATGGGGCGCTATTAACAGGATATGATCAACAACTTTTAGAATTCTAATCAAACGCGTTGTGCTGTGATCTCTAGTAGCTCAGAGACACACCCCGTATTGTGCAGAACTCCGGCGATTGCCATCATGTGAGGGGGGGTATTTGCGGGCAGCATCGAGAAAAAGGGCGCGTTCTTCCGAATTGCAGTAAAGCCGCTGTCCTTGGGGATTAAAGAGCCGTATTTTTTTGGGGCTTGAATTACTTTTTTTACCCATATTTAACGCTATACGGGAATAGTGTTAAATATCAAGGAGAGTTTTAAACCGCATTCTATGGGTTGTGGCGAGAGCATCAAGGCAGGACGTGCATTTTGC
>JAZFYA010000180.1:0-9303 GCA_036443315.1 Pseudomonadales bacterium | reverse complement strand
GCTGCGCCAAGCTTGGCATAAGCACCCATTGCACCGCATTGACACTGCACAGCAGGTTAACACTATCCTGGATCAACTGATGGCCAAGGACTGGGTCGTGTACAGTAAAAACACCTGTCAGCATGCGGAAACGGTGGTGAGATACTTGTCGCAGTACACACACCGAATTGCAATCAGTAACACGCGATTACTGGCAATGGATAGCAAGGAGGTTTGCTTTAGCTGGAAAGATTACGCTGATCAAGGCAAGCGCAAAGTAATGACATTAAAAGGCGAAGAGTTTGTACGGCGTTTTTTGCAACACATATTGCCCAGCGGATTCATGCGCATTCGCCACTATGGGTTTATGGCCAATGGCTACCGCAAGGTTAAACTTGCCTTGATTCACCAATGTCTGAAGGTAAAAGATTCTGTGGAGGAAACAAAGCGACTCATCAATCAGGCAGTGGAGCAAGTAGTGACGATAAAGCTAGCAACATCGTTTACCTGTCCAACCTGTAAAGTGGGCTTGATGATAGTGAAAGAAGAACTCCCACGATTTCGATGGCGATGATGTCATCGGGTATGCAGAAAAGTAAGAACATCTGACAAAGGTGGATCTACAAGCGATTTTGAGACAGTATGAGCTGTACTGGAGGTAAGGCTGGATTTGTGGTGAGAAATGGGTTTTAGTGGGTGCAATACAGGCATAGAGGATAATAAATCGAGAGAGTCACTAAGTAGAGAAAGTGAATGACATTGCATTCTGAAGGAGCAGCGGCCAATGACAGAGTGCGCTGCGGGAATGTGTCAGTTAAACAATCCCCTATAGATAAGTAGAACCGGACTATGTGCAGGAATCGGCTTAGTCCAACAGACGTTTATACGTCATGCTACGCACAACGTATAAACGCTTAAATGTTAGGCATAAACGAGACGGGGAGTTATGAAATTCATAAAGATTCTTATTGTTCTATCGTTACTCTCACTATCTATTGCATCATGTGTTACAAACGATGATCGTAAGCAGATATTTCTTAAGGAAGAGTGTCGCATCGACATAAAAGGTGAGCCATGTGATGGGAATTTCTTCGAGTGTGTATTTGTATTTCCTATATTTGAGTTCACAATTGAGACAGCATCCGAAGGAATCTCTGATGCAGTTGACCCCAAAGAAGCCCAAACCCTAGCATGCTGGCACGAAGATAGAAATCCACCGTGTGATCGGCAGGAAATTTGGCGAACTTGTAATAGGTATGAAAATATATTTGAAGTTGAGAGTCCTCTACCAAGGCCACGGCATATGCCGTTTTAGCAAATAAATGCATAACAATCCAAGCCAAGACGACGCGTAAGACGCGCGCTTGCTTTAAGCGTTATGCTTCTCAAGCCTCAAACTCTTGCGAAAAAAATATCAAAAAACTGTGGATTTATCCAGCCTTTTGGTCTTAAATGACTAATGCACCCAATCAAAAAAGGAGGTGTGCAAATCGAAGTATTTTTTTAATCAAAAGGCGCAACCACTGAGTGTATTAGCACCCAGAGGCTGCTAACCACAATCGACTTTAAAAGAGTCAATCATGGCTAAAACGAATAGTACGCTAGAGCCGCGCCTGGCAAAAGCAAAATTTCCCTACACCCGTCAACTCACTGTTTTAGAGTCTTTATGTGAGTCCAGCAAATCCAACGATGCAGGGGTTCATTATCGCCTCATCCACATCATTCCATGCACCATACTCAAAGGTAAGTGGTTTGTAAGGGCAGGTTTTACCCCTGGGCATAAAATGACAATCCAAGTCAGTGAAAATAAGCTTGTCATTACCCCTGACAACATCGCTTCCAATACCGAAGTCTCTGAGGTATAGTCGAAGCAACTCAAGCGCTGTGCTCTGAACAAGGGCACAGCATAATCAGAACCCGTTACAGGTCGCTGGAAGCTTTGGCCCTGAAAAGCAGGCCAAATCTTCCAGTGGCCGGCATAGCAAAAGTGTTATTTTTTGTGAAGAGTGAGGTAAAATTATATGGGTAGCAAAGAAATACTAGATCAAGCTTTATCACTTAAACCAGAAGAGAAATTTATAATCGTTGAAGGTTTGCTGAAGAGCCTTGACGAGCCTGATCGAAAAATCGATGAAATATGGGCAGAAGAAGCTGAGAAAAGGCTCAAAGCGTATAGGGAAGGAAGTCTTGAAGGAATCCCTATGGAGGAAATATTCAGGAGTAAATAATGGAAGTTATCTTCTCAGAATATGCAAAACTGGAACTAGAGGATGCAGCGTGTTGCTATGAACTTGAGTATGAAGGTCTGGGGCGGAGATTTGAAAAAGAGGTAAAAAATGCGGCGATAAGAATCTCTGAATATCCCCAAGCATGGTCAGTGGAACGTGGTGATGTCAGAAAGTGTTTGCTTCATAAGTTTCCTTACAAGTTACTGTATTCTATTGAAGGTAACCACATATTTGTAATCGCTGTAGCGCATCAACATCGTAAACCAGATTATTGGATTGACAAGGAACAAACATAACCAGTCACCGTTAGTGAATCGCTTCCACTACGTTCCAGCGATCACCAAGGCTATGGCGTTATATCTTGAGAAGATGAAATGAAAGTCCCCAATGCAGAGAAGGCGATTGTTGATATCCGAAAACTCACGAAATATTGTCTGAGTCATGAACATCCACGAGGTAGACACAAAGCACGGGTTTTTCAATCTGCCTTGGGATTGGCATCAGTTCATGCAGGTGAACTTCTGGACGTACTCCTTCAAAAGGTAAGAACCGTTGATTGTGATGAAGGAGTTACTGATGAACATGGAAGTCGTTACGTGGTGGACTTTGCTTACGCCAGAGATTACAAAAATGCTATACTAAGAAGCACATGGATAATTAAGGATGGTGAGAATACGCCCCGCCTTACATCCTGCTTCATACTATGAGGGTTCATGAAGATGGCAAATAGAATCAGAGAACTTGATGTTGTTGCATTGGTTTGCGACAAACCGGAGGCTGGACTACTCCAAGGACAAGTCGGGACTGTAGTGGAAACGCTAAGAAACTCAGCTTATGAGGTAGAGTTTTGTGGCGACGATGGAAAAGCCTACGCAATGCTAGCAATAAAAGACGATGATTTGATGGTTCTCCATTATTCGCAAATTAAAGCTGCATAGTTTTGCCCGGCACAACATGAATTCGAGCAATTGGTCGCCTAAGCCGAGATGTTGTTTGCCGGGGTGGATGGTTAACGTAATCAGTTGAAGAACTGGGCCGTCAGCCTGGTGTAAACAGGCCAATTGTTGGTAAGGGGTTTGCCTGAGGATCTCTACCGTGGCTATGCGTTGGCTGTAACGGCGCCGATCACTTGGCCGTCCTGTTCAATAACACAATGCCCATTGGGGGTGTTTCGAATATGGGTCCGTAAGGTCTCAACATCGGCTTGTAAGAACTCTAGCCAACAAGCTTGTTCCAATGTAATCAGTGCCTCTAGGGTATAAGAAGCATAAAAGCCCTTTTCCCAATAATCTATCCTTATTGAATCTTTATCTGTCAGCCTTTTCGGTGCAAGACTTGCAAAATATTGACGAATTCCACCATGCTCTTTTCCCTATTTATCTGTTTTCTATGGTAGTTACCCCCTTCATTCCAAAAGAGATCCCGCCGTATCGGTCAAGTCAGCGTATTGAATTCTACTCATTTGTACAGGCTCTTGATCAAATCAGCCAAGGGGGCGCTCTATTCTCTGGCAGCCACTGTTTTTCGGCAGTCGCTGCTTTTCCCTGGATGTGGCTAAGAATCTTCTTAATAAGCACTGGCTCTTCGATGCATGCAATCACCTTAACGGCACCACCGCATTGACTACAGGTCTCAATATCAATATTGAAAACTCGTTTTAGCCTTTGAACCCAGGCCATGGCGGCTCGTCGTTCCACCGTGTTTTTTTCTGCCGAATCGTCCCCCTTTTTTATCTTCCTACCTTTCCCCCGCTTAGCTGGCGTGACGCTGACACGATACTTGCTGTTGGGTGCAAAAACCCCATGAAACCGGGTTAAATTGACTCTTGGTTTTGGCACCAAAGCGGCTAGTTTTGCGTAAATGATCCATAAACAACAGGTTAGATTTCTCGAGCCACCTGCCTTAAAGTCTCACTCACTAAATGCCATGGCAGAAGTGCTTCATAATCTTCAACAGTTTCTGCTAGGGCATAGGGGACTTTCAACAACAGCTCGATATTTGAAACTTGCTGTCTCACAAGTATGTGCAACGACTAGTCCGTTCGATTTACTCTGTGGCCCCAAAGCGCCGATTCCTGAGGAGACCGAGCCCGACATTTTTTGAGTAGGTCGCTGTGTCTCGACCAACCCTGGAGGTTGCCGATATTTTTCGCCGTTACGGTGATACCTACCGACAAGCCCATGGCTCACAGTTAGTACACAAGCAATGGCAGCAGGTTATGAATGCGATTGAATGCTGTCGTACGGCAGCATTGGGTGGTCACCTGGAACAATGTGATAGCTGTGGACATCAACGTAGCGCGTTTAACTCCTGTCGGGATAGACATTGCCCAAAATGCCAGTCACTGGCACGAGCGCAATGGCTTGATGATCGGCAGGCGGAACTGTTAAACACGGAATATTTTCACGTTGTATTTACACTGCCTGAACCTATCGCTGCTATTGCTCTGCAAAATAAGCGGATCGTTTACAACGTATTGTTTCGCGCTACAGCAGAGACGTTACGGACTATCGCGGCGGACCCAAAGCACCTTGGGGCCGATATTGGGTTTATGGCAATACTGCATACCTGGGGTCAGAATTTACTGCATCATCCCCACTTGCATTGTATTGTCCCTGGAGGTGGGTTATCGCCCGATGGGGGACGCTGGGTGAGTTGTCGTTGTGGATTTTTTCTTCCTGTACGTGTGCTTTCACGATTATTTCGGAGACGCTTTCTCGAAGGGCTGCAGCAAGCTTTTCAAGCCGGTGAGCTCAAATTTTTCTCCGCTCTCGAATCGCTGAAAGACCCAAAAACCTTTACTCAATATCTCTCTCCTGTGCGCAATGTTGAGTGGGTTGTCTACGCTAAACCACCTTTTGGCGGGCCTGAACAGGTGCTCGCCTATCTCGGTCGCTATACACATCGGGTGGCTATCTCCAATCATCGTTTGATCAGTGCCGAAGATTCTCAGGTCTCTTTTCAGTGGAAGGATTACCGACATGAAAACCGACAAAAAATCATGACTCTCGACGCAGATGAATTTATCCGTCGTTTTCTACTGCATGTACTGCCCCATGGATTGCAACGGATTCGACACTTTGGCTTTCTCGCCAACTGTGTACGTAAAAGTAAACTTGCACTTTGTAGGACATTACTGAATTGCGACCCGCCTCCCGAAAAATCAGCACAACCCGTTGATTACCGGGATCGATTTGAAGAACTTACCGGGCAGTCGTTACGCGATTGTCCACACTGTGAAAAAGGACAGATGAAAACCATCGCGACATGGCTACGACCGCCACGCAGGAAATATTTTAATAGCTCATGAATAGGAAGGCACTTGTAGAAAAATTGTTCTCTGCCATTCGATTCTATCGAGTGATCGTACAGCTATGTCCAAAATCAGGGAAATACCTTCAAATGGCCACACTATTGAATAAAACTACCATGCCAGACAATATTCAGAGTGGTTACGCACATTGTGGGCCTAATAACCTGTTACAAAAGTGCCATTTTTATACTCATTACAGTTCGTTAGGGCATGTAAAATCCACACGGTGCTATTCAATCCCCATAGCAATACCATTCGGCCCGCGGTTCAGTCCAATACATTTTTAACTAACCAATCGCGAAAAATTATCTAGCATGTATCAACATCCGTGTGCGCGATCGCTCAGCTAAAAATGCTCTACATTTGTTTCGTGGAACATAATCCGGTACCACTATTTCCGGCACGCCGCCAAAGAACTCGAAGGCCTGCACATGGGCGCTGAGCCAGTCCTCTTGTTGCTGGCTCCAGCTTGCACAGGCGAAGGTGTAGTTGGATGCGCCGAGTACGGCGACAAAGATCTGTGCGGTTCGAATCTCACCCATATCGCCATTAACGATATCCATTGTCGGTCCGCAGTAATCCACAAACAGTTTTTCACCGGCGCGGTGAATCTGCCGCATGCTGCGCTGCTGACAGCCCACCCATTCCAAATAGCGATGACAGAACTGAGCGTAGCTGTAACCGTCAGATGGATATTGCTGGCGATACTCTTGCCACAACAGCTGCTTGGTGACGCCTTTACGCTTGAGTTCCTGGTGGACGCTTGGGTAGTCAGGTTCCATAAATCGACGCTGCCCCGTAACAGGCTGACTGGGAAACAACAGCCGACCCAAGGTGCGCTCATCCATATCGGTAGGTAACGGCCACTGGCATCTTCTCCTCATCACAAAAAAGGAAGCGAGAGTACCAGTGTTCAACTAAATAAATACGTTAGGCGGTGTTCTGGCGCATCGTGAACAGCGATTCTGGATGGTGAACACCCATTCTGGAAATCCAGAAAAAGTGTTCAGATAAAACCAGAATAGGTGTTCACGATAAACCGGAATGAGTGTTCACGATGTTCCAGAATGGGTGTTCATGATGGGCCAGAATATGCATATCGATGAATATAGAGTAGGTCAAAGGCATAGTGCCCCTCATATTCATTGGCACCAATCATTACCGAATTTAGTGCGATATGATTACATGATAATGTCATGACTGATACACCTTTCTCTTTTTTTCAATATGATAATATTGGAAAATACTGTAAATATTGCAATGTTTATTTATTGCACTTTGTGTTATCAACTGTCATGATACTCAATGAATGGAACCGTAGTGTAGTGCTCTGTGCCAGCTTTTGGTAGGGAGGATTAGATTTTATATGTCGAGTCTTCGAAGCTGTTATTATAATATTTTGGAGTTTAATTATTATGAAAAAAATTCTTTCTGTAACGATGTTGCTAGTCCTTAGCGCACCGTCTTTCGCCAGCGAAGAGAAGCCAATTGTAGACGTCCTCAAAAATATTGAAGGTGTGAACGGGCTTGTTTTGTCTGACCAAATTATGGCTGGAGTTCGTGGGGCGAATCACCCGAGGCAGCAAGGTAATATCCTCGCAAGTACATTAGGCCAAAAAGGCGCCAACCAAGTTAAAGATGATGTTGTTAGTCCAGATCGTGTTCATTTTAGTTCTTCTTTTAGTCGACGTAGTCGAGATAGTGACGGGGCTTCTCTCAATCAGCTTAGAGCGGAGGCACATTCTCTATCTAAACCCAAACCCCTAGGCCACCAAGATAAATGGACCCGCTTGACAGACAACCCACGCGGCTAAGCGGCCCCACAAGACTTGTGACCCGCTGATTGTTTAGCGATATCCTGCGGGAAATATAAAAGTAAATAATCCACGCTCTTAGGACGTGGATCATTTACTTTTTTTGGTTTTGAGAACCATTACATCCGTGGCTTGAGTAAAATGAGAACAAGTGTTGAGCCGATTTTTTGCTAGCTGTGAAAGTGATCCCGGACTCATTTGAGAAAAATTTTATCGGTGACAACTAATAATCATTCTCATCTGTCACTGGTATACACCGACCCCATTTCCCCTCAATGATCAAGCAGCTTGTAACGCTTTGTGCAGATATTGTTCAAAACAATTGACAAGCTGTATAGCCAAGATACTTGAATTTAATTTGACAGTCCCATTCATCGATACAAGGCTTTACGTGCAGTGATCCATTCGGGTTGGGAAACATCAAATTCAGGGATTTTTAGGGCATGATTAGATAAGGCTTGAAACCCGCTTTTACCCAAAGCCAAAATAATACCGTCCCATTCTTGCTTAAATTGGTGTATTGACATGCGTATATTGCCACGGCTGGGATCAGCCAACCAAACACGGTTACCGGTGATACCTTTAATCAACAAGAAATGTTTATACTCATTGGTGGATACAAAGGCTAAAACAGGCCCCGTCAATTTTAATAGTTGCTCCGCGCTCAGTCGTAAGCCCACCCCCTGATAACCCCGGCGTTCTGCAAAATTTTTCAGATCTAATAGGGAAAAGCCTTTTTCTTTCCTGTTCTCATGTGCCTCACTCTTTAGCGCATTCAAAATATCTTTAATGACCTCATCTTCTGGTACGGGATCATCAAAATAATATTTCAATAATGCCGACATCGCGGCCGCACCGCAGGAATAATCATACTGTTGCTCCACCACGCCGGCATATAAAAATTCTCGCCACGTGGTTATGGGCTTGAAAAAGCGCAGGCCTTGTTGCTGTAGCACTGCGGATGATGGCTGCTGATAAGGGGCGCAGCCCGCGAGAAGACTCAAGACAAGTATTATGGCCGTTTGGCAGATGGGGAGATAAGGTGATCTAAGACGTGTAGGCATAATCATAATGAGGCTGATACATCAACCGCTAAAATTTATTGCTATACGACAAACCCAAAACGACGTCGCTCGCATCATCATTGAGTCCTAAGCTCAACCAGGGCAAGAAATAGCTATCACTATCCCGGCGAATGGTTAAGGCGAGCGTCAAGGACATGGGTTCGCGGCTATCCCCTAAAGCAATACCCTCGTAATGACGGGCTTTTATGAAGGCACCATTAAATTGCTGGCTAAAGGTGATTTGCTGATTGATGGCGAACCCCATACCAAAACCATAGTTTAATTGGTAATCCATGTTGAATGGATTTCCGCCGGTGACACCTATGTCCTGTATGTCCTGTATGTCTTCGTCGAAGGCGTAGACTGCGCCAATGGTGCCATACAACACAGCGGGATCATAGGATCGTATAAAGGTCAAGCCACCATGAAGTAACCATTGCCCCCCTCCAGTGGCGACCTCACTGGGATCTGAAAGAGAGGCTTCCTTGCCTGTCGGTGCCGTCAATGATAGGGAGCCAATTATGTCTGGCCAGTCGACATTTTCTTTGAACAAACTTTTTTTGATGCCGAAATTCAAGTCGTCAATGCTGGCCTGCTGCCGATTGCCATTTGTTATGTCCTTGAGTTGGACGTAGGAATAAGGCAGTGAAACAAAACCTTCCCACTCACCGAGACTAAAACGCATTGACAAATTTACATCCACGCTACGCTGTTTTGAGACATCGAAAAACTGATTACGGGCATAACTAAAACCCAGTTCATATTCGATTTCATTTTCTTCCAACAATACCGCCGTATCGCGTAAAAATAATTTGCGCGAGTCTTTTTCCTTTTCCCCCATTGAAGGCACGTCGTCAGTTGATGAGGAGGCAGAGGGATCATCTTCCCTGCCCTTACCGACGGTC
>JAZFYA010000179.1:0-11162 GCA_036443315.1 Pseudomonadales bacterium | reverse complement strand
AGGGGTTAGACTACCGAGGGTAGCTAGACTGTGCAGTGTCCAAGTCGGTAGCACTGAAGTAGCTGTTCGCAATGCAAGGCCCGCTAAAGGGCGTGGGGTTCCAACCGATAGTGGGCCTTGCATTGCGGACAGCGGGTTCAAAGCGCCTCAGTATAGCCTTAAGTAAGTACCATTCGGGTAAGCGGTAGAATGGCACTGGCTAATCAACTACCCGCAGCTGTAGTATTTTTGTATAATACGCTCTCTTTTTAGACCGACAATAGCAAGTATCGGGTAGATTACTATGTGGACTTTCTTCCATAAAATGGGCTCTCCGCGCTGGTATTACCAAATAAGCGGTCAATGGTTGCCATGGGTGGCTATTGTCGCGGTATCGTTAGTAGTGGTGGGGGCTATATGGGGCCTGGCATTTGCGCCAGCAGATTTCAAACAAGGTAATAGTTACCGAATTATCTATATTCATGTGCCCGCTTCGGCCGTTGCCATGGCCGGTTATATATTAATGGCTATTGCGGGTGGAATTAGCTTGATCTGGAAGATGAAACTGGCGGAAGTAGTGATGAAATGTTGTGCCTCAATCGGTGGGGGAATGGCATTAATTTCTCTAATTAGTGGTGCGGTGTGGGGAAAAGCAACCTGGGGTACTTACTGGGTTTGGGATGCCCGGCTTACCTCAGTGCTGATTTTGTTCTTCCTTTATCTGGGTGTATTGGCTCTGTACGAAGCGTTTGAAGACAGTGTGTCCGCTAACAAAGCCTGTGCTGTATTGAGTCTGGTTGGCAGCGTGAACATCCCGATTATTTACTGGTCGGTAGAGTGGTGGAATAGTCTGCACCAGGGCTCAACGATAAAATTTACCAAGGAGTCATCAATGCATCCGGATATGTTGGTGCCGTTGTTGACAATGATTGTAGGCTTCTACTGTTTTTTTGTGCTGTTGTTGATTTTGCATACACGCAGTGAAATTCTCTATCGCGAGCGCAATACCGGCTGGGTTAAACAGTTGGTTGCAGAGCAGATGGGTGTATAGGGGCTGCTTTTTAATATCTGATTGCTTGGGTGTGGTTTATGCAGTTTGACAATTTTGCCGCTTTTTTGGCTATGGAGGGACATGGGGTTTATGTCTGGCCGGTTTATTGTGTTGGGTTGATAGTGATGGTGACGCTGCTGGTTATACCTCTGCGTAAAAAACGGCGGTTTTTTATTCAGGAATCGATGCGCCAACGACGAGAGCAATTGAATAATGAACAAAGTCGAGATGTTAATGGTCAAACGTGAATAGGGGTAAGCTCCGCATGGCACTTACTTAAGGGCAGCGCTGTTAACGGCTTGCGACCGTAGTATTCCGCCGCCACCCTCGATAGTCTAAGCCCTCACTCGGTTGGAACCCCACGCCCTGGTGAGGGGTTAGACTACCGAGGGTGGCTAGACTGTGCAGTATCCAGGTACCACCGGAGTAGCGGTTCGCAATGCAAGGCCCGCTAAAGGGCGTGGGGTTTCAATCGATAATAGGCGATAATGGGCGATAGTAGGCCTTGCATTGCGAACAGCAGGTTCAAAGCGCCTCAGTTATAGCCTTAAGTAAGTACCATTCGGGTAAGCTCCTTAATCCTGAACCATAAACATAAAGTATAGTGTCCTAATATTCCAGAAACGCAAATAGTCAGTTGAGGTTACATCCGTGGCAATGCACCCCCTTAGAAAGCAGCGCCTGATTATCGTTTTATTTATTGTGTTTGGTGCGGCCGTGGCCGTGGCGCTGCTATCTTTTGCCTTGCGGGAAAATATTAACCTGTTTTATCCTCCAGCTGATATTGTTGCGGGCCTTGCTCCAGAGGGCAAATCGATTCGAGCGGGAGGTATGGTGGTGGAGGGAAGCATTAAACGTGACCCCAATAGTCTGAGAGTTGATTTTGTGGTGACTGACTACCAGGCTTCGATACCGGTGGTGTATACCGGTATTCTTCCCAATCTATTTGCCGAGGGGCAGGGTGTTGTAGCGTCTGGGATGTTAGATGCCGATGGTGTTTTCCAGGCAACAGAAGTACTGGCCAAGCACGACGAAAACTATATGCCCCCTGAAGTTCAGGCGGCAGTCGATGCCGCGGCGAAAACGGCTGCTAATTAGACAGCATGTAACGAGTCAATACGGGAGGAAATAGATGATACCGGAGTACGGTCATTTTGCTTTAATCCTGGCGCTTTGCTTGGCGTTACTGCAGTCATTTGTCCCTCTGTGGGGGGCGCTCAGAGCTGATCATCATTGGATGGCCTTAAGTCGCTCGCTGGCGGTAGGGCAGTTTACTTTTATTGCTATCGCTTTTGCTGTGTTGTCCACCCTGTTTTTGCAGGACGATTTTAGCGTCGTGATTGTTGCAGCCCACTCCAATAGTCAATTGCCGTGGATCTATAAACTTAGTGCTGTTTGGGGCAATCACGAAGGCTCCCTGTTGTTATGGGTGTTTATTTTATCGGGCTGGAGTTTGGCCGTGGCGATTTTTAGCCGCCAGTTACCGCTGGATATGTTGGCGCGGGTGTTGTCGGTGATGGGCATGATCTCGTTAGGCTTCTTATTATTCTTACTGCTGACGTCCAATCCCTTTGCACGACATTTACCACACTTCCCCGGAGAAGGCAGTGACTTGAATCCGTTGCTGCAAGATCCCGGTCTGATTATTCATCCGCCGATGTTGTACTTTGGTTATGTCGGTTTCTCCGTTGCCTTTGCGTTTGCTATTGCCGCTTTAAGTAGTGGACGTTTGGATGCTGCCTGGGCAAGGTGGTCTCGCCCCTGGACCAATATCGCCTGGGCGTTTCTCACCTTTGGTATTGCGTTAGGCAGTTGGTGGGCCTATTACGAACTGGGCTGGGGCGGTTGGTGGTTTTGGGATCCAGTGGAAAATGCCTCCTTTATGCCATGGCTAGCGGGTACTGCCTTGATCCATTCACTGGCGGTGACAGAAAAACGTGGTGTATTTAAAAGTTGGACGGTGCTATTAGCAATATTGGCTTTCTCACTCAGTTTATTGGGAACCTTTCTGGTCCGTTCCGGGGTGTTAACCTCGGTGCATTCCTTTGCAGCTGATCCAGAGAGAGGCTTATTTATCCTGATCTTTTTGGCCCTGGTCATCGGTGGTTCCCTGACACTCTATGCGCTGCGGGCGCCGACAGTCGCCAGCAAGGGCCATTTTCATTGGTTATCCCGTGAAATGTTTTTGCTGCTAAACAATGTGGTGTTGCTGACAGCCATGTTGACGGTGTTGTTTGGGACCTTGTTCCCTTTGTTTATGGATGCGCTGGGTTACGGAAAATATTCGGTAGGACCGCCGTATTTTAATTCAGTGTTTGTGCCGTTAATGGCGGTTCTGATGGTGTTTATGGGGGTTGGGCCCAGTGCACACTGGAAGAAAAGCCGGGCTGATTATTTAACAGCACAGTTATTGACAGCGGCTGTGGCGAGTATTGCGGTGGGGTTGCTGTTGCCGTTGTTGTTTACACATTCTGAGCATGGTGAGAATGTCAGTGACTACAGCATCTCGGCGGCGCTGGCCGTTTGCTTTGCCTGTTGGTTGATCTTATCGATAGTGGTGAGTTTAAAAGAAAAGCTGCGCAATGCGCAAAGCCTGCTCTCTGGTTTGTCCCGTTTGAATCGCGCTTATTATGGGATGGTTATTGCCCATATTGGTTTTGCCTTTTGTGTATTGGGTGTCTGCCTGACAAGTCAGTACAGTCTTGAACGCGATCTGCGGATGCTGCCCGGTGAGCAGCTTGAGCTGGGCGGTTATAGCTTCCAGTTTCAGGGCACGCGTTCGATAGAAGGCCCTAATTACCGCGGTGATGAAGGATTGTTCACAGTCACCCAAAACGGTAAAGCTATCGCCACCATGCATCCGCAAAAACGTAGTTATAATGCAAAGCGCGGGCAAATGATGACGGAAGCGGCTATTGAAAATGGTGTTTTCCGCGATTTGTATGTGGCGTTGGGTGAGCCCTTGGGTGGGGGTGCCTGGGCGGTACGGGTGCATTACAAACCGTTTGTCCGCTGGATGTGGTTTGGTGCATTGTTGATGGGCTTTGGTGGTGTTTTATCCGCAGTGGATAAGCGTTACGGTCTACGTGTTCGTGAACGCGCAACGATCTTGCCGACTACGGCAGAAACGGTTTAGCATGGATAGGGCGTCCTTATGCAACGTTTAAAATTATTTCTGCCGTTGCTTGTATTCGTCGTTGTGGCGGGCTTTTTCTTTACCACGGTAAGTCGTATCGGACAGGGAGAGTACAATCCCCAGAGTTTACCTTCGGCCTTGCTTAACAAGCCGTTTCCCTCCTTTAGCTTGCCACAGTTGGAGCAGCCAACAAAAACGCTAAAGCAAGTAGATCTGCTGGGTAAAATTGCCCTGGTTAATGTCTGGGCAACCTGGTGTCCCTCCTGTCATATAGAGCACAACTATTTAAATATCTTGGCCGCAGAAAAAGGCGTGACGATTTACGGCGTTAATTACAAGGATAAAGCAGCACTGGCGCAACGTTGGCTGTCGGAAAAAGGCAATCCCTATCGGTTTAATATTTTTGACCAGCAGGGGCGGTTGGGCTTGGATATGGGCGTCACCGGCGCACCGGAAACCTATGTGATTGACCATCGCGGCTTTGTCCGGCTGCGTTATCAGGGGCCGCTGAGTGAGAGTGTTTGGCAGAAAAAGTTTCAGCCCTTGTTTGATCAATTACAGCGAGAGCAACAGTCACAACAGCCATCACAACAGCTATCACAACAAGGTGCTACAGGATGATAAAGTACCTGCTGATTTTTTTACTAGGGTTTTCGTTACTGGCGAATGCGGTGGTTGAAATTTATGAGTTTGAAAATGACGCCCTGCATAAACGCTATCAACAGTTTGTTGATGAACTGCGTTGTCCCAAGTGCCAAAATCAAAATTTATCCGGTTCTAATTCGCCAATTGCCGAGGATTTGCGTCGAGAATTACATCGCCTGTTACATGAAGGTCGTAGCGATCAGCACATTGTAGACTATATGGTGGCTCGCTACGGCGAGTTTATTCTCTATCGCCCCCGCTTTAATGCTGAAACGGCAGTCTTGTGGTTAGCGCCAGTCATATTTTTAGTGCTGGGTATTGGCATTGTCGTGATGGTTTACCTGCGGCAGAAAAAAACAGCTAGACCTGATGGGCAAAGTGACACACTGGATACCAGCGAACAACAGCAATTGCAAAACTTGCTAGCCGATAAAATCGATAGAGATAAGCCTAATGCCTGAGTCTGTCATAGTGGCTATCGCGCTGATATTACTCGCATCGGTGTTTGTATTATTTCCGGTGATGATGCGTCGCAGTGCTGTTGATTCAACGCGCAGTGGCACCAATATCGCACTGTTTAAAGAGCGATTGCAGGAATTGGAATCTGAACGCGAACAAGCCGAACTCGATGAGGATGAATTCCAACACCTAAAGACTGAATTAGGGCGGCGTTTACTGGAAGATGCAGAGAGCACTGGCAATGTTAAGCAAAAGGCGGTTAAAAAACCGGTCGTTAGTCGTGTTTTAATGCTGTTGTTGATTCCCTTACTTAGCTATAGCGTTTACCAGCAAACCGGCGCCAAACCCGATTGGGAGATTGCCGAGACCTTAATACAAACGCGCCACAAGGCCGCCGCTGGCGAGGCAACCGATGCGGAGGTGACACGTTTACTGCAGCAGCTGTCCACTAGGCTTGAACAGCGTCCCGAGCATGAACGCTATCTAATGCTTATCGGCAACACCCAGATGCAGTTACAAAACTACCCGGCGGCGCGTGATGCCTTTCAGCGATTGGCCATTGTTTTGCCGAATGATGGCACTGTGTTGGCGCAATATGCGCAGGCCTTGTATTTATCTTCCAATCGGCGCCTGACGGATAAAGTGCTGGAAATATCTAATCGTGCTCTATCGATCGATCCGCAACAGTCGACTGTGCTGGGTATGCTGGGCATAGCCCGTTTCGAGCAGGGAGACTATCAGGCAGCGATAAATCATTGGCAGCAGCTACTGCCGGCGTTGGGGCCATTTTCGCCCAATCGTAAAATGATTCAGTCTGGTATTGACCAGGCCAAACTGCAGTTGATCGAAAGCGGTGTCGTGGTTGAATCGACAGCGCCTGCAACATCCCCGGCTGTAAACACCGTTAGTTTGCAGATTGAAGTCGCTCTGGGAGACAGTATTAACACCGATGACAATGCCGTTGTATTTGTTTTTGCCCGAGCAGTGGCTGGTCCGAGAATGCCATTAGCAGTGGCGCGGATTAAAGTGTCGGATCTACCCGCCCAGGTTACTCTTGATGACAGTATGGCGATGGCTCCAGGTTTAACTCTCTCTAGTTTTGAGCAGGTAGAAATCGTTGCCAGAATATCCAGGAATGGCCTTGCCAATCGTGGTTCGGGTGATATAGAAGGTAGGGTTGGGCCAGTTAATGTTGCCAGTATTAGTGCTCCTTTGTTAGTTATTATTGATCAGGTATTGCCCTAGTTCAGGGGCGGGTTGGTTAGAATGTGTCAGCCTAGAAAAGACAGGGTATCTAGGCACTTTTTGAGAGGTGTCAGCGTGTGGGCGATTAGTTAAAGCTAAGAGAAATCGAGTGACCCCAGAAGAACTAGAATATAGAAATCTATTGATCTCAACTCAGTGCCAGCTGAACGACAGCTATGATAAGCTTGTTGTTACTCTGTCCGGCGGAGCGTTAGCCCTATCAATTACGTTTCTAAAAGATATCATTAATGTAGATGATGCTAAGCATATATGGATGCTAATAACATCATGGTCTCTTTTTATACTTAGTTTGGCTTCGATTTTCGGTGAAATCCTGTTTGGAATAGAGGCGTATAAAAAGGCTGTAACACAACTAGATGAAGACACAATAAGGTCAGAAAAAGTTGGTGGTCTCTTCTCGTCACTCACTAAATGGTTTAGTCGTGTTGCCGCAATATCTTTAGTCTTGGGGCTATTAACAATTTCAATATTTTTATTTATAAATGTAGGGGAAGAAAATGCCAAGGGAAACACAACGTCCTCCAGTAACTCCACCACGACCTCAACCAACCCCGGAACGGTCGCCCCAAAGGCCGCCACCAAACCAGCAGCCGATACCAAACCATGATTCACCAGGGAAAGCATGGGAACCACCAAAGCCTCCTCCACGTTGATAGTCTAGGTTTTAACAAAAAAAGGCAGTCGGACGCACTAACGTGCGCCCGCTGCTTTTGGCGTTATAAATTAGGGAGAGTTTTGTGCCAGAACGGAAAAGAATAGCCCTTCTTATTGACTGTGATAATGTAAGTCATAATTCAATTGAAGGCGTGTTAGAAGAACTTTCTAAACTTGGGATGGTTAACGTCAGACACGCTCATGGAGACTGGAATAGTTCATCGTTGTCTGGCTGGATTGGGAGATTGCATCCACATGCGATTAGACCCATGCAACAGTTCGCCTATACAAAAGGTAAAAATGCAACAGATTCTGCAATGATAATTGATGCAATGGATCTCCTATATAGTCAGTCCATAGATGCATTTGCGCTTATGACCAGCGATAGCGACTTTACCCCTCTGGTTATGAGATTATTAGAGAGTGGCTTCTCTGTTTATGGGTTCGGAGAGAAAAAGACGCCACAACCATTTGTTGATGCTTGCTCAACCTTCATATATACAGAAAATTTAGTCCAGGAAAAAGAAGATAAGGCGAATGATAAGCCATCACCCAAAAAGAGCCGGGCTGAACTTAGAAAAGATACTGCTTTGGTAAAATTACTAAGAACCGCTGTTGAGCAAACATCCGAAGATGATGACTGGGCTCATATGAGCAAGGTGGGGCACTATATATCAAATAACAGTTCATTTTCACCCATTAACTATGGCTACAAAAAGCTCGGTGACCTGATAAGAGCAACTGAATTATTTGAGGTGGAAATGAGAAAAGATGGAACAGCCATGTATATAAAAGATGCACGCAAATAAATTTATAACGAATAAGGATAAGTCGCGCTTGCCGCGACTAGTTAGTGCCTGACCGGGATGTTTAACGGGGAGGCTAGGACAGAAATTAGTTTTAATACCAATTATAGAGTGTGTGTTCCAATGATTAATTTACTCTTGATGACAGTATGGCGATGGCTCCAGGATTAACCCTCTCTAGTTTTGAGCAGGTGGAAATCGTTGCCAGAATATCCAGGAATGGCCTTGCCAATCGTGGTTCGGGTGATATAGAAGGCAGGGTTGGGCCAGTTAATGTTGCTAGTATCAGTGCTCCTTTGTTAGTTATCATTGATCAGGTATTGCCCTAGTTCAGGGGCGGGCTGGTTAGAATGTGTCAACCTAGAAAAGACAGGGTATCTAGGCACTCTTTGAGAGGTGTCAGCGTGCAGGCGATCAGTTTTAATGCCAATTGTAGAGTGTGTGTCCCAGTGATTGCCCGCAAGCTCGTGCCGTTTATGTGAACGTTGAGGCTGTAGAAAAACCCTATTGAGATAGATCAAGGCGAAAACCAGCAAAATATCGCAATTTATCTATAGTTATTCTGTTAGGTAGCAATTGAAGAATATCCTTTATATACAGATTGAAATTGACTTTCAAAAATATTTTCGAATTTTTTATTTGCTAGAGGCTTTATGAATTCGGGCAAAGAATTTTGGAAAAGGGGTTTTTCTACAGCCTCGTTAGGGCACTCAAACAGCTTCGTGGAGATTCAATGAGTACGAATGAGGAACATCTTAAATATATTGAAAATGAAATACGCAGAACTGGAAAATTAATTGAGGAGCAAGAACGTGAACCAGAACTCAAAGATTTAGCAGGAAAAGTTCGCAGCGGGGATGTCAGTGTAGATTCTTTGATTCCAGGAGTTATGGAGCTCGATCCGCAGAAGGAAGAAAAACTGTGCAAATATTACATTGCACTTTTTTCTGAGTTTGAGCGTTTGAAGCGCGATGAGTTGTCAGCCAAAAATCGAGGTTTAGACGCACATCACAACTGGTTGAAGGCTATTTGTCAGCAAAACAATGAGACCATCTCATCAACAAAGGTAATTGCTAAAAACGTAGCTGAAAAAATTGCAGCTTCTGGTGTCACAGCAGGACTCATCTGGCTTGGAAAAACAATTATCGAAAATTGGCCGTTTGGGTACTCTTATGCTGAAAAGTCGGAACTAAGTGACGGAAATTCAAATGAGTGATTGGACGCCTCCTGAATTTTCACATGATGTTCTTGGGGTCTATGACGGGTTCGATACCGTTGTAACTGTAAACTTTTCACAAAAGGATATTAGTAATCCTTATGTCGCACAGCATGTGGCAGGCCACGAGCAGTTTCATTTTTTTCAAAACTTTTTTACACTACAGGGACTTTCTTATTACCAAGTTGTTCGCTTTATTGAGGGATTAACTGAAGATCTCTTGTTGGCGTGGCGGGCTCCTATCCCTGTCCCTGCTTTTCATTGGCTGCAGACGCTACCAGATATTAATGGTAAGTTGAGTAGTGCTCATTATTTCGACCGCTATGTTAGGCTCTTTACTCAACTTGCTTCTACGCACGTGTCTGTTAATGCGGTTAATCATTGGTCACGTAGCTGCGATCCAGTGGATATTGCTAGATGCTTACAAGAGAATGCATTCAAAATTGATGTAGTAAACCGAACATTCTGTATAAGTGGTGCGCCTGTATTTCAAATAGACTATTCGGCAATCTGCGAATCGATGGCAAAGGCAATGGAGTACTTTAATAGTATTTCAACAGTTGCTCGATTCGAAAATGGAGGTTCGACACCTACGCAAGATGATATTGCTACCGCAACAAATAAAATATTCAATGCTGCAGGAAGGGACATGGTCTCGCACAATCTTCTCAACTACACTTTCCCTTTATTATACCTGCGGCAATCTGGGTACGATTTGCATGAAGCAATACATCTAACTATTGTGCTGGATTATATCTCCCTGATGAATAGTTTTTCAAAAGCATCGCTTCCGGAATTAGGCGTCAAAGATATGGTGAAATTCGGCACCAGTTCGTCGTATGTTTATGCGAAACTACTGCAATACGCATATGAAGATAAGTTTCTCCCTATTTTTGACCGGCTAATTGCGGATCCAACATCTTTTTCTAGCATAGTTGACTACCTTGACGAGATAGCATTGGTGGCAGGCGTAAATTGCGTTTCCGAAACTCATAAGGTATTGGGGCAATACAGTGACACCTTTTGCAATAGTCTACGTGAGGCAGAGTTGCCACGTAATTTGTGGTACATCCGGATATTGGGAAGTGCTAAGGTGTTCTGTCAGAAGCTAAAGAGTGAGCCGGCCTTGCAAGGATTAACGCTATTGCTTTCTCCTTCGATGTTTCTTTATGATTCAAACGTGGGACCTGCAATTGTTTGCACAGATAAAGTTACATACCAATTGAAAGATCCTGATAGTGTATCAACTGAGATTGCTACATTTACTGCAAGCCTTAACTTTGTTAAGACGCTTCTTTTTGGGTGGGATCATCTGCGAGTAGAATTTGGGTCTACGTCTGAGTCAGCGCGCCTTGCTTTTGCTAAGTACCTGCAGCAGTTTGGCGTAAGCATTGCAGAACGTGCTAATTTGCCCTAACAATCGCATGCACTCTGACAGCAAAAAGCGCCTCTCGTTCCTCGCTCTGCTTTTTGCTGCCGGTGATGTGAGGCGTTAAGCACCTATGAATATGAGCCACGAAGAATATGAGCCACGAAGAATATGAGCCACGAAGAATACGTCGAGAAGAAAAGAAGTAGAGTTGCTGAGCTTGCATCAGGAATGCTTGATGGCTCTATCCACTATCTCGAAGGTGCCATCGAACTATCGTCGCTCCGATTTGAAGTTGAAGTACCGGAAGATGATCAAGATTTCATAGCATTCGTCGCAGTAGCCTCGGAAATTGACAATTTGCCAATAGGTGCACCTAGGCAATATTGGTCAAAAGAGGCTTTAGAGCGTCATGAGCCAGAGATACAAGAATCAATAAAATGGGCAAAAGAGTTTTCGTTACCTCAATGTAAATCGTTGTCGGAGAGGTTCAGTGCTTAACCCAAGTTCGTCACTTTTCCTCTCAATAAACACTAAAAACCACTTTTTTAGTCCCTCTTTTAATAAAAAATCCTTATAAA
>JAZFYA010000178.1:0-5436 GCA_036443315.1 Pseudomonadales bacterium | reverse complement strand
GAGGTCACGAGCGCTTTGCTCCGTCACGCCGGTCATCTCCCCTCCAGAGTACCCTCTAGCTACGTATGCGTGTACAAGGCGTTCCAGCTCGACCATAACGGTGTTATAGTTGTAGTTCGCTTCGATTTCGTCATTTATGACTTCCTGGGCCGCCGCGCTAATAGAGTCATGTGCGTAGGCCAAGGATTGATCGTTTCCTACGTTGTAGTTCACCGCCGCTTGAATGACACTCTCCGCTACCCGATTTTCGCCGTCTGGCCAGCGGAATCGAGCCATGCAGGCGCTGACGACACGTTTCATAAGAGTTTCGTTGACCTCGTCGCATAGTTTTTCGTAGGACCTAAGGTTGTCCCCTGGTTCGTTGCTCATTTTGACTGAGGTTTCATTGAACGCTTCCATGATGGTTTTACCGCAGTTTATGCCAAAGTTGCTCGGGAGTTTATCCTGTTTGTCGCGTAGCCTTAGGAGCTCGCGCCTCCCCCCGGCGAGTGTAAACAGACTTTCCACATTGACCATTACATCTTCGTCCCCTTGGGAGAGGAGAGCATCTATGTTTAGATTGAATTGTTTCATATTAACAGCACTGGCCTTGCCGTCTATACCCAGTTCGGCCTTAGTCACGATGGAGTATGTCGCCGCCACCATGTCCTTGTGATTTTCCTGAGCGTACCAGTAGTCTCTGTCTTCGCTCTCTAGGTTTTGAAAGGCTTCTTGGATGATGTAGTTCGAACCCTTTTCCTTGTCTCCCTGCTTTTGGGGCACGCTGCGTTCCGCGTTTGCTGTTGCGCTCTTGATGTGCTCCTCGATGATCTTCGCTTCCACCGGTACCATGGTCTCGAGCCGATCGCGCAGAGCTTTGACGTTTGTTTTGAACAGTTGAAGTTCATCGGCCGTTTGGACGTTCAAGGGATCCTGCTGCCCTATGGGTTTTGGTGTGGCTTTCCCGTTCCTTTGTATGGGTAGGGCAGTCGCGTTCACTTCCGGATAGGTCGGTACCGTAGCCTGACGTTGCGTAACTGGAAATCGAGATACGGGTTCACGTTGCAGCAGGTTCGGTAAATCGGATGATGTTAAGGTAGGTTCGTCTTTAGTGTTGTTGGTCAGGTTGGTTGTGCGGGAACTCCCATCAGGGGCGGCGTAGCCTCTCGCTGCAGCGGTACCCGCTACGTGGGGTTGATTTGTGCACGTAAGTTCGAAGGGGCCGGATGGTGCATGGCTGTGCCCCTGATGATCCCGTTTTTGTATGGCTGCGGGGTTGCTCTTTTCTGAGATTGGGTTCTTGTCCCAATGGGGAACATCACGCGTAGTCAGGGTATGGTTTCGGGTTGCGAAGCTGCGCGAGGCCGTCTCACTCAATGGAGTAGCTATGCCGTGCCTCTGTCCGTTCGGATCTTGTTGCTCCTGCGGTCGAACCGTCGCCATCATTTGAGTAAAAGCCCGGTTGCCTATGGTGCGTTGTAGATATGCAAAATCGGTACTTCGTTGGACGGGGTGCTGCCCCCCAGCGATGTAACGGTCCGCCACCATTTGGATCGATGCGCGGGAGCTATCGACAGCCGCAGTATCGGTCAATCTCCAGTGGGGAGATTTTTCGCGGGGGAGGTATGGTACGGGTTGCCGCGACGGTGTGTCAACGATATGGTCAGTCATGATCTTATCCTCGTATGGTGTATTCACTTGTATGAGTACTGTTCTCTTTGTCCCGCATAAGGGTCCGGCAAACAATAACTTTCCTTTTTCAGTGCTCCATCGCCCGTCCTGCTAGGCGCTCAGCGTGGCCCACGTAGTGCTTTGGCCATGAGTGCAGGAATAGTCTACTATTTCAAGCTCAAGCGACCGCCATGGATGGCGGAAGTGCCGAAAATGCAGGATGCAATTTTCGGTCAACGACGCAGGGCGGGATGAGGGGGCGGTGAAAAAGGAAAGTTATTGTTTGCCGGACCCTAAGCACTCAGATAGCTAGGAGGAACAGAGGGAGCTTGCGAGCGAGTAGTTCTGGCTATCTGAGTGTGTTGTGGGATAAAAAAGACCCATTATTTACAGGCCCTAAGCAGTGATTTAGACCTTGAGTGCATACTCTTGTCATACCCTTAGGGCCTGTAAAAAAATAACTTTACATTTTGAACGCCGCTGCATCCCATCTGGCTGCGTTGCCTTACCTTGAAATATCGGCATATTCCTGCGTTTTTGCGCCTTGCCAGTTGGGCGCATCGACACTCAAAATGTAAAGTTATTTATTTACAGGCCCTTAATTTCAATTTATCGGGCCTCAAGCGAATCCACCACCATCGAATCCAGCCCTTTACAAATATCCGGCAAGGGATAACCCGCTATACCCGCCAAGATTCTGGCCCTGGCGCGTGCTATTTCATAAGCACAGTAGATGGCTTTGTCTTCGATGGCAGATTTGATCACGTCGCCCACTTGATAGCCATCGCTAAGATTTTTTTTCAGCGCACAGCCCGACAGCAGTGCACAGCAAATCCCTAAGGTAATTATTATGTCTAGGATTAATGCTCGACACATTGCTCTATCTCCTTAATATAGTCATCAATAGAATGATCCTGCACACGCTCAAAATAAGTGAACAATCTATCCCTGATTTTTTTTCCCCGGTCGGGATTCCATAAGCAGTAGCCTAACTTTTTATTATTGGGCAGATACAAATTGATACCACCATGACTGTAACCAAAGTGAGGATTACGAGGGACCAGGTCTGAACCATTTTGTACGCGCAAATAAATACAGTTAATGGCTTCTTTTAATTCCGCAGCCGTGGATACTTTGGGCTGACCGAAGGTAATGAGCCTTAATACGCGCCATAAATTAAGTCCTCTAAAATGCTCCACCAGTGCAATGGTAATCAGGGTCGCTTCCGCTCCGCCTTTGGAATGCCCGTAGAGATCAATGGCGTAATCCCCGTACTCGTCAACCAGCGGTAGCACTTGTTTGATAATGGGGTACACCGCTTCGGCGTAACCTTTATGGACTCTGATACGATAATAATAGGTTTTTCCGGCTTTGACATTGCTCAACCAGTCTTGTAGACTTGGCTTGGCACGTTGCCACCAACTTCCCCGTCCCCGGTGTTTCAGGCCCTCGGTACCACGAAATACCATATAGAGCTTTTTGTTTTTGTGATTGACAAATACCTGTCCCTCAGTACTGCTATGCTTATCCCTGAGATCAATGATGGCGTCAATATCCAAACCATCAAAATTGGGGTTTTCATCATAAACCCGCTTACATAAATGTGCCGCGTAAAGAATCTCACGCATAGATCCTCTCCTCCTGCCCTTTACACCCGCTATTTACACCCGCTATTTACACCCGCTATTTACATCCGCTATTTACACCCGCTATTCCTATAAAGGATATTTAGCAACAAATTTCTCTACCGTTCCCTTACCGTCGACAGAATTAAAATAGGTTTTCCAGTATTTTGCCTGCCCCGCGACATCGTTAGAGTCGGGTAAGGCCGGCTTCCAGCGCCATAGCTGTATCCTCGCAATGGCGGTTTGGTAAGCCAGGTTAGTAATCAGCTGCGATTGAGATTCGACGTTATGGATATCGAAATCTGCTGGCACCAAGGCCATAACCGCTTGTTCCAATTCAGGATGATAGGACAACACACTTTCCCAGATATCCAAGTTAGTGCTTGGTTCTATTTGATAGATGCCAGCGCCTGGACCGCCATCATATTGCACTAGCTTAGTACCTAAATCCGACTCTACGGCAGCGATTCCAAGCAATATGTTTTCAGCCTTCTGCGACCAAATCCCAGGCTTGTATTTATCTAAGTGCTGCAGTGTCGGCCTTATTACATGCAGACGCAGATCATTAACATTAATCACTTTTTTTCCTCCAGCACCTCTATGCGCCCTCTATTACTTAATATTTCTCTGCCATTGAGATTAGTTTTATGCTCCACCTCAGCGAGCTGCAAGAGGGTTGCGTAATTTTTCGCACGCTCCGCATTAATCTGCGATTCAGCTTTGACTTTGCTCTTAAACTCTCCCACATAAAATGCCAGAACTATCGTTATAACAACAGCATTCAGCAGGGCTCCTGCCATCGGCAAAAGCAAGGCATTTGGTTTCATAGGTAGGCTCCAAAAAAAATGGGGTCAATGATCCTAAACAAGGACCATGACCCCTAATGGTTTGGACGTAGGCCTACTACGTCCGAGGGAGAAAGCGAAAAAAAAGCCCTGAGCGAAAATACTTCGGTCAGGGCTTAGGGGTGGATCATCTTAAATCTATTCAGCAATCGCTCCTGCGTTTTCTAGGATGATATGTATACCTAATGTAAGTATGATATTGATTATTAGTGATATACTTTCTCATCTTTGCTATTTTTTATTTTACAGTCTTTTACTTCTCTATCATGATTTTCATATTCTCCATGCTCTCCATATTCTCCATGCTCTGCATAGTTTGCTTGCGCTTCATGCTGCCTAAAATAAATACTAACATGCATATTTTGGCTTATCATATCAAGATTAATATAGCTTCTAAATGTGTCGATAAATCTTGCTACTGCTTCTTTATTTTTATTGCTATGCGCCAATATAAAAGCAATATCCGCACCCGCTTCCACCAGTAAACGTACTTTAGTATTGATACTGAGCCTCGCCCAGGAAGATGCCAGCACCGCCCGGCTTAGCATCAGCACCGTGATCTTGCTTCGAAACAGTTGCAACACCAAACTCAGCTCAGCCATGGTTTTAGTATTGTCACTCAAAATAGTTTCAAGCTCAGCCCCTGCACGCAGCAAAAGCGTTAATTTATCCTGATCAAATTTCCACGACACGCTGTTAGATAAAGCAGCACGATTGAGCATATCAACGCTAACATAGGACTTAAATCGATTGATAAATAATTCAATAGTGGCCACCGACTTTGTGGTATTAGCCAATATGTAAGCCATATCTACCCCTAAGTCGATTAAACAGGCCAAGCGACAAAGATCTTTACTGTGCCAAGAGGCCCGTATAACGGCATCACTTAATCGTTGCCGCTGCTCTGCCTGCAAACACCATTGCTGTTTGTTCTCCGGCTGTTTGTTCTCCGGCTGTTTGTTCTCCGGCTGTTTGTTCTCTGCAGCAATAAGACTCGATAAATAATCGGTAAAAACCCTGGGAAAACCCGCTTCAACACAATAAACAAGCAACAAAAGTGCATTGTTTGCATCACCCTGACACAGCGTGTTAAGCCGGGTTTTACTCCAGGTGGCAGATAATGTTGACTCGATAAGGCCACTGCCCTCTCGCATCCAGCGATCATATTGTATTTGGCGCTGTTGATAACAGGCCGGGCAGGTTTGACAACTGCGCCAGCCCCCCTTGCCATCTAACACCGCGTGTCGACAAACAAACACTTTGTCTATTAATGGGCCTGGACACGATTCATATAAAGCCAAATTGTTTTTGATTCC
>JAZFYA010000177.1:0-3643 GCA_036443315.1 Pseudomonadales bacterium | reverse complement strand
AGGGCGTGGGGTTCCAACCGAATGAGGGTAGTGACTGCCGAGGGTGGCGGCGGGATATTGCGGTCTCAAGCCGTTCACCGCGCTGTCTTTAAGTAAGTGCTATTCGAGTCTGATCCCATTGAAATCTTAGGAAATTATTTGACCTGGAGTTGACTCTAGGTGATAGGATTGGAATATGGAAATATAGTTGTAGCATCTATAACGCTTCGGTTAAGGAGTTTCTACAAGATGAAGAAAATTGGTGAGGTGGCCAAGCAGCTGAGTATCAGTGTTGATACCTTGCGTTACTACGAAAAAATACAACTGATGCCCAGGGTGCAACGCAATGGTTCGGGTGTGCGGTTTTACTCTGACAGAGATCTTTCATGTGTGCGTTTTATCAAACGTGCACAAAAGATGGGTTTCAGTCTGGATGAAATTACCCAATTGCTCATATTCCGGGAGAATCCACAGCAAGCAAAACCGAAAGTCCGGAAGCTCGCACAGGAAAAATTGCAGGATATCGATGCGCATTTGGCTGAGTTGGTCACCTTGCGTGATGAACTACAGCTGTTGACCAGCCTGTGTGGTGCTAGTGATGACGGTTGTCCGATCCTGGATTCAATGGAGGGTCTGGGTTCGGTAGAAGAAAAGAAATAGTTGATATTGGCGTTAACACCAGCTGTTTACTTATCCACCTGTAAACACCACCAATAGTTAGCGGAGGGAAGCAATATGACCACTGACAGCACTACTGTCAAGAGCACTGAAAAGTTACCTTGCGGAGGAATAGATTGGTTTTGTCGTCATACCTGGCAACGTGCAGGGCATAACACCTTATGGTGCCTGATAGGATGCGCAGGCGGTGATTTTGCGACCATTTTTGCTTTTCAGTTATGGTCTCCCGATACCAATCCCCTACTGGTGATGGGCTTGGCAATGATTAATGGTTTGTTGACCAGCATCGCTTTGGAAACCGTGCTGCTTAGCCGACAGATGGCGTTGAAATTAGCACTTAAAACCGCTTTGGGTATGAGCCTGGTCAGTATGTTGGCGATGGAATTGGCGATGAATGCCACCGATTACTTGCTAGTGGGCGCTGCCGCGTTAACTTGGTGGTCAGTAATCCCGAGTTTAATCGCAGGTTTCATTACGCCTTGGCCCTATAATTATTGGCGTTTGAAGCGTTATGGAAAAGCGTGTCACTAGCCTGGCTGCATTGATGAAAGTACTATGCAGGGGTCCAGGGCTTCAGCAGCTATTGAAGATCCATGAGTCGTCAAATAATGAGCGCCAGTAAAATAAATTTGCATATAACAGTAACACTCAAAGCGACGCAAAAAATGTGTGTTTGCTGTCTGCGTTATGGTATATGATATTAGAAGTCGTTTTATCAAATGCTTCAATTTATAGAGCGAATGAGATAATAATTCACTTAGCAAGGCAAATTAGCAAGGAGAAACCATGGATCCCGAGAAAATAATGAGTGGTATATCAAAAGAAATATTTGCTGCATTGAAAATAATGGAAAAAGCAAAAACACCAGAAGAAAAGCTTATCAGTAGTGAAACAGTAAAAAATCTATGTGATTCACTCGGAGTTTTTCTCAATTTAATGAGCGATATGGCTATGTATGATGAAGATGGTGAGCCCATCCCGTTTTAGAAAAAAGACAATGATTGGTCAGACATCTGGTGATGTCTAGTGTAAAAATGACAAGCCATAACAACTTGCTGAATGTGACCACTCATTCGTAGTTTCGTTTGAGTTATTTTGTAATCATCAACAATGTGCTTCGTTACGCGAAATAAATAGGCTGCATATATACCCAAAGCGATTGAAATTTAGGTGTTATAGGCCGCGCCTGCACATCCTGCGCCTGCGGCATGAGTGCATCCATGCACGTCACATGCCATTTTTGCCCATGACTGCGCTGTTTGAACTTGAAATATTAACTTGAATTTGACAGTTTGAATTTGAAATATTGACAGTTTCCTGCGTTCAAACGCCTTGCCATAAACAACTTTCCATAAATAAATAAGGGACGCACTCTAAAGCCTAAATTTCAATCGTTTTGGGGGTAGGCTGGCGAGATGATTTAAAGAGCATTGCTCTACAGCTAAAGTTGCTTCGTTAACAACTCGACCTCGTTACTTAACCGGTAATTCTTCATACTTAACTAGCTCACTTGCTTCTTGATACCACTCAGCTTTAGATGCATAGAATATATTCTGAAATGGCTCAAGTCCGGGGTGACCATCCAGTGTGCCTGCTGGAATAACAACTGCCTTGCCATTTTTTGTCTCCCAAGGTAAAGATGATCCACAATTCTTGCAAAATGATGTTGTAAAATGTTTTGTTTCGGCTGGTATAAATCGACCAACTTTATCTGCGCCAGTAAGCCATCGGAATTGATTGGGTGAAACCAAGATATTGGCAGCGTGCGCGCTCCCCGTAAATTTTCGACATCGACTGCAATGACAATACTGAAATATTCCTAGGTTGCCAGTGATTTCATAGGTTATTCCACCGCACAGGCAGCTCCCTTTTGTTTTTTCATCTTGCATGGACATTATTCCTGATTGCTAACGCCTTGCTCACACAAGCTTACCCAAGTCCGGTGGAGCTATATGTTATGTTTGACGCGCCGTATTAATGTGTATTTATTATTCATACATACACATGGCGATACAGTGCGCACAAATATTGTAATTGATGATAAATTAATGGCTGATGCTCTTAAGGCTACTGGATTACAGACCAAAAAGGAAGCTGTTGAACAAGGGTTAAAACTACTTGTAAGACAAAACAAGCAGCAAGAAATCCGTAGACTGCGCGGAAAACTTAAATGGGAAGGAAGCCTGGACGAAATGAGAGGTGGAAAATGATACTGGTAGATACCAGTGTCCGGATTGACTATTTTAATGGAAATGACAATAGATACACCGATGCCCTTGATTTTGCTCTTTATAGAAGGCACTGTAGCCATCGGAGATTTGATTTATTTAGAAATACTCCAAGGCTTTAAAAACGATAAAGATTTTAAGAAAGCAAAGTCAGTAATAGCCACATTAGATCAATACGAGATGTTCGGGCATTTAATGGCTGACAAATGCGCGGAGAGCTATCGTAGCCTCCGTAAAAAGGGTATTACAATTCGAAAAACCACGGATGTTATTATTGCAAATTTTTGTATTGAGAATCGCATTCCACTTCTTTTTTCTGATCGAGACTTCAAACCTTTTGTTGAGAAGCTTGGTATGCTGGCCGTTGTTGCGGAAACATAACGCTTGTATTTTGGGAATTTTGGTGTTTTTTGTTTTTCAAGTAAACACCAAAATGTCCACAAGATACATTGGTTAAATGATTTACCATGATGTTTTACCATTTCTATGTCACCGGTTTGCCTACCCCTTCGTCATCCCGCGGCTTGACCGCGGGATCTAGTGATCTTGGCATAGAGCGCACGCCATTTTGGATTGTCCTTCTAGCACACACACCAGGGCATACACTCTACAATTGACAACCTACCAGCCTCCCATTAGCATAGCAACCCATCAATCGATCAAAAGGATTTGACGATGACCCGCCCAAGAAAAGAGCTTGTTTGCGTTCAAGATACGCCTTACTACCACGTTGTTTCTCGCTGTGTACGCCGCACCTT
>JAZFYA010000176.1:0-4935 GCA_036443315.1 Pseudomonadales bacterium | reverse complement strand
ATTTTAGTTGCGGTACTTTCACTCTTTATATTGAAGCCTGAATTGACACGATCGATTATTCGCATGTTTCCGAAGGGGATTGGAGAGTGGTTGTTAAAAGCATACGATCATTTCTATGATGGCTTGCACTTAGGTTTTGGCATTTGGCAGTTATTTTTAACAGGGGTAGTCTGGCTGGGCGCTTTGTTCGCGTACTGGATTTTTCTTCAGCTTGATGGTTCGGTTGCGCTGGGGTGGAATTCTGTTTTAATTGTGTATCTGGTAGCCACTTTAGGCTTGACCGTTACGGTAACCCCCGGTGGGTTAGGAACCTTTGAGGCCGTCGTATCTGCAGTGCTGGTTGCCTATGGCTATACTTGGGAGTCAGCATTCTTGTCTTCAATTGGGTTGCGCATAGCGGGTACGCTGCCTATTGCTGTTCTCGCCCTATATACGATTTTTATAGATGGCTTCGACTTATTTGGAGCCATGAAAATGAAATCTTTATTGTCTGAGGGCCGCGATGAAAGACAATAGATTATTAGCGCTAGCTTGGCTCAGCCGGTACATTCCCGAGAACTCGCAGAGCTATATATTGGATCTACCCATCACTACTTCTACAGAAAAGTACGGCACTCAGATGAACCTGGTCGAGCTACCGGCTTGGGCGGCCGATTTGGCCGTTAAAGCATGTGGCGGCTTATTGGTACCAGCCCACTGTATCGAGGATGGCAACAAGGAACAATGGCAACGGACGGATTGGTTGAGAGCTGTATTTGAATTATTAACCTGCTTATCGGAACGCTTGCACGAGGAGAAAAATGGACCAATCCATTCATATTCCTCCCGATTACCAGAGGGTTCTTCGCTTGCTTTTGACTATGCCTGGGTTAATCGAATAGCTTTGTTTTTGCGGCGCTGGGCTGCTCAGCAGTTCGATATTATAGAAACCGACGTTTTTAATGAAAAACCAAGAGGCAAAATATACCTAAGTCATGACGTTGATTATATTAGCAAGACTTTTCCTTTAAGGGTTAAACAGGGCTTATTCTCCCTGTTTAATTTTTTCCGTGCGATTATACGAGCTGATGTTGGATCGTCGAAATTATGGGCTATAAAATTTTACCAGTTTGTTTTTCGACCTGGGGGTTATTGGCAATTTCCAACAATTCGTTCCCTTGAAAAAAAATATGGCATAACTAGCACTTGGAATATTTATGGCGGTAGGGGTGGCCGCAAGCGCGCACTATCTAAACAACTCTTAGATCCGTCTTATGATGTGCAATATACAAGGTTAAAAAAAGAACTTAAAAGTTTGCTTGCAAATGGTCATATTATTGGGCTTCATCAGGCTTTTCATAGTTGGGATGATTCGGCATTGATGACGCTCGAGAAAAATTGTGTTGAATCAGCTACAGAGTCAACCATTAGTACTTGTCGTCAACATTGGTTGCGATTCAGTTTTTCTGGAACTTGGAAAGCGCAAGAGCAAGCAGGCTTTAAACTAGATACAACGCTGGGCTTTAATGACCGCATTGCATTTAGAAATTCTGCCGCACTTAAAATTCCAGTGTGGATTTCTAACTCTGGTGGAGCGTCTAAAAGTTTGCATACACTGCCAATGGTGCTGATGGACTCTCATCTATTTGACTATAAAGCTATGCATTCCAGGGAAAGACGGCACGAAATTGATAAAATGATCAATGAAGTAGCCTTTACCGGTGGCGAAGCCAGTGTTATTTGGCATCAACGGGTTTTTCATTCGGATTATAACTGGGGCGTAGATTACGAATACCTGTTGCAACAGGCTGTTGCCAGGGGGGTTTTATGAACGCGGCCTATCTTGAGCACGTCTACCGGTGTTTACCAAGGCTTTTGGCCATGTTTGATACCGACGAAACAAGTGATACTTTTGGCTGTGGCGACCGCTATTACTGGGGATGGAAGTTAATCGATTTTCCAAATGGTACCTTCCAAGGAGCTGCGGCAGGTTTGGCAGGCCTAGTAATGGAAAAACTGTTACCCACAGAGTATTCGGAAGAGCTCATTCTTCAACGAATCGATGCCATGTTTTGTGCCACCCAACGAATGATGTCTTCTTATGGTAGTTTAGACGAGGCGCTACCCAATGAGGCATCGTTTTGCGTTACAGGTTTGGTCGCTGCTGATTTACTTTTGACAGTTGAGCGTTTAGTCAAGCAGATATCGAAGGAGAGAAAGCAAGAATGGTTAGCCGTCATCCGGCCGATGATTCAGTTCTTACATATTCAAGATGAATATCATGGCATTATTTCTAACCACTTGGCGACCAATGCACTTGCGCTTGTACGTTGGACTGACCTTAGCGGCGAAAATGTCGATGCGCGCGCTCGTGTTTGGGTGGACAGAATATTACGGCATCAATCTGAAGAAGGCTGGTTTATGGAATACGATAGTGCTGACCCTGGGTATCAAACTTGGTGTATGAGTAGTCTTGCAGGCATACATCAATTGCGTCCAAAGTGGGACCTGGGTAATCCGTTGCGAAATGCGCTGGATTTTCTTTCCTATGCCGCACATCCTAACGGTAGTTTTGGTGGTATATTCGGAAGTCGAATGACACGTTTTATTTTTCCAGCAGGAATCGAGATGTTAGCACCGGAGGTTCCAGAGGCCGCCGCCTTAGCAAACTTCGCTCGCGAGAGTATTGCCAGTCATAGTTGCGTTTCCTTAGATGTTATGGATCCTTCAAACCTCATACCTCTTTTTAATGATTATGTTACTGCGGCATTAGTCCAAAAAAAGAATGACGATTTGGGGAATGCATCGGTTTTACCCTGTTATGGGGGGAAAATGCGCAAGGTCTGGCCAGAAGCGGGCTGGCTTATTGATTCAGGGAAAGATCATTACACCATACTTAATCTTAAGAAAGGTGGAGCTGGAGTGCACACTGAAGGCAACAAAGGCACTACCGAAATTTGCGCTTTTGTGGGTCGTGATAAAAGTGGAAAGATGGTTAGTTCGCAGTATTTTGACGACAAAGCCACCTGGATCATACAAGAAAACCAATGCAAATTAATTAGCCCTCTTTGTGCGGTGAATAGACCTAAGCCAGATGCTTTTCGATTTATGATTCTTCGCATATTAAGTTTAACTATTTTTCGATCCCTTTGGGGAGGAAATTGGGTTAAGCGGGCGCTGGTACGTTTTCTGGTAACCGCCAAATCAACATCAAAAGGGCAAGTGGAGCGCACCATCGAGCTGGGTGCATGTTTTAGTATTGTTGATGAAGCCCCCGGTTTTGTAGAATCTATACCTGCGAAGGGTTTTAAGCCTACCCATATGGCGAGTATGGGGTATTGGCAGCGCGGAGAATAGTGTTGCCTTCGTATATACAGTGAGTGAATAGCTCACAATAAAAGGAATAATATGATTCCCCGATTGAAAGCAAACCTCACTATTAGGGACGTTCTTGCTGCGCTATCTTTTTGGAAAAAAAACAGTGTGCAGGAGTTTGAACTTCAGTTTTCTAAATTGGCAGGAACAAAGCATTCTCTAGCCTTTCCCTATGGTCGTACTGGGCTAGTCGCAATATTAAACGCAATGTGTTTGGAGGGTAAGGAGATTATTTGCCCAGCATATACTTGTGTGGTAGTTCCTCATGCGATTGTTACCGCTGGTTGCCAACCTGTTTTTGTTGATAGCCAAGAAAGTGACTTTAACATGGACTGGGATTATGTCGAAGCTGCGGTGAACGTCAATACTGCTGCGGTAATAGCAACGAGCATTTTCGGCAACCCAATTAACCTCGATGCGCTCGATCAGTTTAGAAAGAAACATCCTGAAATACATATTATACAAGATTGTGCACATAGTTTTTTTGCTCAATGGAATGGCCGTTTCGTACATGAGGCCGGCGATGTCGCCTTTTATGGCCTGAATATAAGTAAAGTCATAACATCGATATTTGGTGGCATGGTTACGATAAATGATGATGAATTGGCCAAAAAAATATTAAAATTTAGAACTAAGCTGCTGCGACCAACATCATCAATCAAGCCATATTATCGTATGGTCTACTTGTTAGTGGTTATTATTGCTTTTCTTAAACCGGTTTACTGGTTGGTAAACCGGATTGAACGAACGGGGCTTATCAATAGGTTTGTGAGATACTTTGATGAAACTAAAATTGATATGCCCTCAGATTACTGCGATCAACTTACCGGGGTCGAAGCAAGAGTCGGTATGGTACAGATTGATAAGTATTTAGATATCATTGTGCATAGAAAGGCATTAGCAGAAATCTATACAACGCATTTGTTGAATGTGGGCTCAATCAAATTGCCGCCCCAAATCGAAGGCGCAACATACTCTCACTATGTTATACGCAGTCGGTTTGCCAATAAGATTATAAAAATCATGATCAATAATAATATTCAACTCGGCGAATTGATTGATTATCATATACCAGACATGCCGGTATATTCTGGCTTTAAGTATTTTGGGAGGAAACGCGCCAGTGAGTGGCCTGGCAATGTTATCAATTTACCTGTTCACATAGGGTGTTCGGTTAAAGATGCTTATAGAATATGTAATATTCTGAGAGATTTTGATTCGGATATTTCATGAAATGATTTTTTAATGGTTATAATTTGTGCAATTCTAACCTTCTACTCACTATTTTTTATTCTTGTCTCATTGCTACAAGGCTGTTTTTTTATTCACGTTCATCGACTGGGGCAACTAAACGTTTTCGCCACTATTGCAAAAAATATGCTGATAAATATTCTTTTGGTAGTATAGGGTGGATTAATTACCCTCTTTTTTGCCCAGCTGAAGAGAGGCTTGAAGCGAAGATAAGTAGAACCGATACATGATATGGTACAGTTCGGCTATCTGATTAACACCACCAGAATATTCCAGTGGACAAAGACAACGACGAGGCGCGATTACACACACGGGAAATAACGATCCCGG
>JAZFYA010000175.1:0-3517 GCA_036443315.1 Pseudomonadales bacterium | reverse complement strand
GGCACATATAAAGACAACAAAGAAAATTCAAACAGTAACGGAAGTTCAAATAGTAACGGAAGTTCAAATAGTAACGGAAGTTCAAACAGTAACGGAAATCCAAGCAGTACAAATAATGAAGATAATTGGGTCGGTGGAACCCAATTTCAAGAAGCGTTCCCTGGCAGCAGACAACACCCTGGAAAGTCCATGATGTACGTGTTACGGACGGGAGACCTGTTGGGTGGATACCTCTGTGCAGCATTACTCAATGCGGCCCTTGGATTGACACCACCATTGACTGAAACAAGGATCGTGGATATGTGCCTAGAATACGAGACGAGGGGTTATTTCGAACCAACGGCAGGAGTTCATTGGTTCGAAGGAGATATTATCACCTATTTGGAAAGTCTAGCATAACTTAATCGCATTGAATTAAATTTTTTATGCCTGTATCGTACTGGGTTTTATTCGTATCCTAGCGGTAAATTTAAAATGAAGTGGCAAATAATATCATCGGATCAAGCCCTGTATTTTCATTCCTGGGATAACGAATACGTTGTCTATAACAGCCTTTCCGGGGATACCCACTTACTTAATTTGACCGCCGGTCAAGTACTATTGAAATTACAACAATCCCCAACGGATGCAATAACGCTTGCTAAGTTAGTTGCGCCCACAGATCAATCTAAATCACAAGCAGAACTTGAGCTCCAAATAGAACATCTTCTTGCAGAGCTCAATACCCTCAATCTAATAGAGAAGTGTCAGAATACGATTAATTACAACCCTCCATCTTGTAGATGAAGCAACCGTCTTTGTTAATTGCTTCGACAACGTTGTCGGGTGCGCTCTGGCTGTGACAAAATCTGCATTCCTTGCTCGAAATTGCTGCATCGCCTTCGTCGATTGAAACCAGCCATTGTCTAGCGTACTCAACCGCTTTTTCGTCGTCTTTTACCTCAGTGAATACATCAAAGTGCATTGTGTGACCATCTTTAGATTTGACATAAGTATCATAGACATGAATTTGCATAATCTTTCCTCTAGAAATTTATAAAATGAGTATTTTACTTGTTTAGAGTGAAAAAGGCACCGGAGCCGGGTTCATTTGGTCAAATTTTGAGTCTGTTGTAAAGAAAAGCAGCAATAAGTAATAAAGGGGGGTGAATTTTTCAGTTGGGTAAAATCTCCAAGCCATTATCCCCGAGTATTAGCCAGTACATTTTTAAAAAATGAATACCAATTTCACTAAATCAAAAAGACTAGGCACTAAAGTTAGTCAAGAAACCGTTGTGTTACATTTTCCTCAAACCTACTGACTGCAAGCTATGGAACGACCAATTATAAGATTTGGATATGACGATATAGGAGATTGGGTTGCTACTCTCAGTTGTGGGCATCTGCAACATGTGCGGCATACCCCACCATTTATCAATCGGACCTGGGTTACTACAGAACAGGGTCGTAAAAGCAAGATAGGAAGAACTCTCAACTGTGTTCTATGCGATAGATTTGAGTTGCCGGATGGTTTTGTTACGTATAAAAAAACGCCAATTTTTACCGAAAAATCCTTGCCCACTGGGCTGAAGAACGATCACTCGACGAAAGCTGGAGTTTGGGCAAAAATCATTGTTATAGAGGGCAAACTTCGATATCGTGCTGATACTTTGGGAATAGATGTGGAATTATCTCTGGATAAATCTGGAATTGTTGTACCTGAGATGTTGCATAGTGTGGAGCCTTTAGGTACGGTTAAATTTTTTGTCGAATTCTATAAGGAGCCAGATCACTTTACCTAACGATTTCATCAACAAAGATAGAAATCGCCACTTAGCCTCCCACACTAAGTATATGATTACAAGATAGATTAAAAGCCTTCATTGTGAGCGTCTTAGTATTTCTTTACTCTGCCTAAAAAACGTAAGTGATACTCACAGTGGAAGAAATTATTATCGTAGCCCAAGTACGTCCTGCATATCAAACAAACCACATTGCTTGCCTGCTAGAAAGCGGGCGGCACGTAACGCACCCTCGGCGAAAGTTGCACGACTGCTAGCTTTATGTGAAATCTCAATACGCTCGCCAGTACCTGCAAACATCACCGTGTGATCACCAACTATGTCTCCGCCGCGTACGACAGAAAACCCAATGGTGGAAGGTATACGTTCGCCTGTGACTCCCTCCCGCCCATACACTGCAACTTTTGAAAGATCTCTTCCAAGTGCCTGTGCTACTACTTCGCCCATATGCAATGCAGTACCTGATGGCGCATCCACTTTGTGGCGATGATGGACCTCGATGATCTCAATATCGTAACCCTCACTTAGTACCCTAGCAGCCATATCCAAAAGTTTGAAGGTAACGTTTACGCCTACACTCATGTTAGGCGCTAAGACGATCGCGATATCTCTTGATGCTGTCTTGAGTGCCTTTTTTTGTTCCACTGAAAAACCAGTGGTCCCAATCACCATTTTCACTCCCTCAGTACAGCAGATTGGAAGATGTTCTAGCGTTCCTGTAGGGTGGGTGAAATCAATCAGAACATCACAGCCAGGAAGCATGGTAGAAAAATTATCGGTAATAACAATACTACAGGGGGCGCCAATTAACTCGCCCACATCCTTCGCAAGATAAGAATTGCCAGTCTTCTCTAGAGCCGCAGATAGACGCAAATCTAAAGCCTGTGTGACAGCCTTCAACAGGGTTCTTCCCATGCGGCCCGAGCTTCCAGCAACAGCAATATTCAGTGTCGTCATTTGTATATGCCTACAAAGTTATTTTTGTAGTATCCCTTAAAAAGATTGTTTACCTTTTTGATTAATCTGCCTCTATACCATCTGCAATTCCGGGTGGAGGTGGAGGTAAAACCTCTTCTACACTAGGAACGGTTGGTTCTGATGAAGATGTCGTGTCGTACTTTTCCTCTATAGCAAGTATCGTGGGCACGTCCTGTTCCGCACTAGGGACGGTTGGTTCTGGTGAAAGTTCCGTGTCCCGTTTTTCCTCGGTAGGAAATTTAGCGGGCTCAACTAATTGAGGTGAAACAGAGGCGAATGATTCTGAGAAATCACCCTCGGTACGCGCCAGCTTGTCTTCTTCGAAAAATACTGTTAGCTTATATTGCTCGATTAGAATACCATTCTGCATAAGGCGGTAAACATAATCCCAACGATTTTCATGAAAAATGTCGCCAATCAACGCAGAACCAAGTACAAAACGAACTTGTGATCTAGTCATGCCAGGTTTCAGCTTTTCCACCATTTCCTGGGTTATAACGTTACCCTGCTGCACATCAATTTTATAGAGCACAGATGGTACGGACGAACACCCAGCTATAAGCAACAAAACAAGCAACGTGAATATTTTAGCGTGCATCGCGACAACATATGTTTTCAAAGCAGATTTAGCATTATATGATACAGTAGTATTTAATTTGTAGGGCTTACATAACTATTAGAAAAACTAGAGATCTTAAAACTATTGTCCTTAAGGCCACGATACCAAGTCTAAGAATAATCAGTTTGTTTGAAAATAC
>JAZFYA010000174.1:0-5963 GCA_036443315.1 Pseudomonadales bacterium | reverse complement strand
AAAAGGGGGTGTGACGTGCATGGATGCACTAATGCCGCAGGCGCATGGATGTGCAGGAGCGGCCTATAACACCTAAACTTCAATCGCTTTGGGTATATACATAATACTGCTATCAAATCCGTTTATGATTCAACAGCAAAACCTAATGCCGCCAGACTTTTCTCAGCCACATCAAGAATCTTTTCATTCACATCGCGGCAAGTTTCCAGCTCCATTAAATAATATTCAAGGCTGATTAATGCGTCAGCAAATGTTTCGAGCAGCTGATGCCGCTGATTGCTGGCATTGCTCTCCTCAATGTGACTCGAGATGAATGCACCGCAGCTTTTAAGTACCGCAGCAGCGCGATTATAATTCAGTATATGTAAGCTGCCCCTTACCGTATTAAGCGTTGTAGCAACGTTGGCTATATGGGCTGAATCAAAGTTGGAATCCGCATAGGAGGTAATGGCGCGTTTGACCAGGGCAATACCCGATTGAGCTTCTTCGATGACCAGCTGTTCAGCCACTGCGAATTGATTATTGGCAATAATTTTTTGGCGGGTAATTTCATTAGCGTTATTAATATTATCAACCGTCAATTTCCGTCGATACAGACCCGTTAAAGCACTCTCAATGTAGAGCACGGTGTCGGCTACTTCACTAAAATCACTATTGCTTATCGTTGAAGATTCATCACCCCAGGTTTCGATTTTGTCCAGCTGTTCGCGCAATGTATCTTGTGGACCCTGTAAGTTTAGAATACCAAGGGTATCGGCAACACGGGAAATAACGTTCTTTAGCAAATCAAGATCATCATTTTCAATCTCCCCATGTTGTGAGGTAATCTCGAGGATTTCCTTGATATTGCGCAGCTCCTCATGCAGCGCCTTGATAACAGATTCGATGGTTTCAACACTGGGGCCATGCATGACATTTCGCTGTGCAAGAATATCCGCATCACTAATAGTCAGTTCGGGCAGTGAATAGACTTCTCGAATAATATCAATTTCGGGTCGTCTAATATCTGCACCTGTCAGCATTAACGTAAACAACAAGTCCTTTTTCAGGTGTTCCGGTGGTGGGGTATTTAGTCCCTCCTCACCGTTGCTGACAACACGTCGAAACATTTTCTCAATGTCTGCCAGGTTACGCTTACGATTTAAGGTTATCTCCAGTTTGGCAGCAACAAAAGCTTCTAATGTCGCACTCGCAATTTGCCAAATTTCAGCTTGGTGATGACTGCCTAACAACTTGATAAAACGTGTGACAGACCTGCGCATAAACTGCAAATGTATTGAACTATTGGCGTTCTTACCATTTGCTCCCAGAAGACCCACCAAACCGATTTGGTACATATGCCGCAAACGGGGAGCGGTGGTGATAAGCATTGGCAATTCACTGGGGTCACTACTACTCGCCAGTAAACACAATGTAGGAATCTCCCCTCGATAAAAGTGATATTCGGGAAGCAGGTCGACTTTACGGCTCACTCGTAATTCGTTGACATAGGGAATCATCAGAATGGGCAATTCCGCCTGATTGATCGATACATATTCGATATAACATGGCAGGACAAAATAGGCATGGGTCAATACACTGATCATGGTATCAGTCGTTTTACGCTCGTTATCGGCGATAACGTCAATTAGCGCAGCCATTTCATCGCTTAGCAGTGCTGCTCCAGGACATTCCAATAACCTAAAGATACCACCTACCTGGGCAATGCTGCCTCGACTGGACTTTATATGGCCCTGGTTCTGACGGTCGGCCAAATAGGCTTCAAAATCAGTAGCGGACTGACTAATCGTTTTATTTAGCTCTTCCCGGATAATTCGCAAGGAATTCAGGTTTACACTTACCTCAAGAGACACAAAAGCTCCTTAGATTTTATCGGCCAGTTTTATCGCCCAATGTATAGTAACCCAGCATGCTAGTTTTGATAGATTTAGCGATCACTCCTGCGCTCACTGTAAGGTGTCTTCGTACCAGCCCCTTTCATGACAGGCTAGCTGGGAGCCTACGTCAAACGAAGACAACGCTGCAAGGGCGCACGGATTGATCACCCTTCGAGTCAAGTCCAAAAACGGCCCATTGTGTCGTTGTTTCCCCTCGACAAAGATCCCCACTAGGCATTCATGAAAGGGGCCTTCGGGAAAACGCCTAGTACTGGACCGCTTTTGGACTGACTGAACCTATCAAAACTAGCATGATGGGGTGCTAGCAGGTTGATCAATAACTGCACAGAATTTTTGACGAAGACACAATTATTGTCCAGTATAGCCTGTATTTAACCCTTACAGATTATTTTTGACTGTAGTAACAGGTACTTGCACCACACAATTAAAGATAAATATGGTTCTGTTTTTTATCGGCAGGAACTGCTTAACGTTGAGTTTATCGTTGTTCCCGGGTTATTTTGATCATCATCTATACTAAAAACTTAAATATCGGCATAAAAGTGCCAAAAACCTCTACAAATAGCCAAAAGCGTATTATATTTCAACAATTAACAAAACCGAGTTGATTAGCACGTTCCCCACCCGACGTTTTTAAGGAGTAACCGATGGCGCAAAGCTTGCCACAGGCCTTTGTAGCAAACTTTTTAGGGCAGGCGCCAACATGGTATAAACAAACCATTATCGCCTTCCTGATCCTCAACCCCATTCTGTTTTACACCGCCGACCCATTTATTACTGGCTGGTTGCTAATCCTTGAATTTGTCTTCACCTTGGCACTGGCACTGAAATGTTACCCATTACAGCCCGGTGGCTTATTAGCGATTGAGGCGATTGCCATTGGCATGGCCCCGGCCGAAGCTGTCTACGCAGAAGCCAGCAATAACTTCGAAGTAATACTGCTGTTAATATTTATGGTGGCAGGTATCTACTTTATGAAGAACCTGCTGTTGTTTGTGTTTACCAAAATATTACTGGGTGTGAAATCCAAAAAAATTCTGTCACTGCTGTTTTGTCTGGTGGCCGCTGTACTCAGTGCGTTTCTGGATGCCTTAACCGTAATAGCTGTACTCATCAGTGTCGGCACTGGTTTTTATGCGGTTTATCACAAAGTGGCGTCAGGCAAAAAATTCCACCACAGTAGCCACGACCATAGTGATGATGGAAATGTTGTTGAATATCATCGCCAGGACTTGGACGACTTCCGTGCTTTTCTTCGCAACTTGTTAATGCACGGCGCGGTCGGTACAGCGCTGGGCGGTGTGTCTACCCTGGTGGGCGAGCCACAAAACTTATTGATTGCAGAAAAAGCGGGATGGAATTTTCTCGAATTTTTCCTGCTGATGGCACCGGTGAGTATGCCTGTGCTTGCGGCGGGTTTATTAACTTGTCTGCTACTAGAAGTCACCGGCACCTTTAGTTATGGCAAGAAATTACCGGCTTCCGTGCGCGAGGTACTAGAAGAATATACGGCTGATGAAGACAAGAAACGAACCACGAGAGACACGGCTGCACTGATTATTCAAGCGGCTGTTGCTGTCTTTTTGGTTGTCGCATTGGCCGCTCATCTCGCCGCTGTCGGTGTTATCGGGTTAAGTGTTATTGTCTTACTGACGGCGTTTAATGGCATTATCGAAGAACACCAACTGGGTCGCGCCTTTGAGGAGGCCCTGCCCTTTACCGCATTATTAGTGGTGTTCTTTGCCATTGTAGCGGTTATCCACCACCAACATCTATTCACACCCGTTATCACCCATGTATTGCAAATGGATAACGCTATTAGGCCAACCATGTTCTTTATAGCCAACGGAGTCTTATCGATGATCAGCGACAACGTGTTTGTCGCAACGGTCTATATCAATGAGGTGAAAGCGGCGCTGGACGCAGGTACCATTACTCGTGCTGAGTTTGATAAGCTGGCGATCGCTATTAATACCGGGACTAACATTCCCAGTGTGGCGACCCCGAATGGTCAAGCTGCATTCCTGTTTCTATTAACATCTGCTCTCGCCCCTCTGATTCGACTATCATATGGCAGGATGGTGATTATGGCCCTGCCTTATACCATTGTGATGAGTGCGGTAGGCATGGCCTCTGTTTATTTCTTCGTGTAGGGAGTCTCTGAATAAGCCAGGGTTGTCATCCTGAGCCGTCATTTTTTGTCGCCTTGAGCGTAGCCGAAAGGTCTCAAAGGATCTCATCACTTATTGTTACATCCTATATTTTTACTATTGAAATTCCCTAGAAAAATCATCTGCAGATCAAGACTTACCATCCAGGAGGCTGTCCAAAAATAGGAGCTGTAGCGAGGGCGTGACTCAATCAGACTTGTCCACAGTAGGTCAGTTGGATCAGTTCAGACTCGAATGGCACTGACTTAAGGCCAGCGCTGTTAACGACTTGCGACGGTAGTATCGCGCCGCCACCCTCGGTAGTCTAACCCCTCACTCGGTTGGAACCCCACGCCCTGGTGAGGGGTTAGACTACCGAGGGTGGCTAGACTGTGCAGTATCCGAGTACCACTGGAGTAGCTGTTCTACGCTGAGCCCACTTAAGGGCGTGGGGTTCCAACCGAAAGTGGGCCCAGCGTAGAACAGCGAATTCAAGGCTCTTACTTGTTGTTCGGCCTTAAGTCAGTGCCATTCAGTTCAGACTCCTGATGATATACCCAAAGCGATTGAAATTTAGGTGTTATAGGCCGCTCCTGCACATCCATGCGCCTGCGGCATTAGTGCATCCATGCACGTCACACCCCCTTTTTGCCCATGGCTGCGTTGTTTGAACCTGATAGTTTGAACTTGAAATATTGACAGTTTCCTGCGTTCAAATGCCTTGCCATGAACAACTTGCCATAAATAAAAAGGGCGACATCTATCCTGACACAGGGGGTAAAACCTAAATTTCAATCGCTTTGGGTATATTTCCGAGCTAGCGCCACTGATTATTACCTTCGCTGGCTTTATCTATCGCCTTTAATTTTTTCTCGTGTGCGGCTAATTCTTCACTCGTGGCCTGGATAACTTTTAGCGCTGGCCGACCTTCTGGCAGACGTCGTATTGATACGCTTACATTGCCATCACCGCCTTCATTCGAATCTTCACCGGCAAGTAAAAGATTGGTTTGGCCGCCGGTCATCAGCAGATAAACATCGGCCAGAATCTCAGCATCCAGTAATGCGCCATGCAGTTCCCGCTGTGAATTATCGACCGCATATCGATTGCAAAGGACATCCAGGGTATTTCGCTGACCTGGATGTTTTTGTCTGGCTATCACCAGGGTATCAACAACCCCACAGTGATCACCAACCTTATCCGGGCTGTTTTGTTTAAGTAAGGTGAATTCGTAATCAATAAAGCCAATATCAAAGGGGGCGTTATGAATAACTAACTCAGCTCCATCAATAAACGCAAGAAAGTCTGCTGCAATTTGCTTGAACAAGGGTTTGTCTGCCAGAAACTGGTTAGTGATACCATGAACTTCAAAAGCACCAGCGTCTATTTCCCGGTTGGGATTGATATACTGATGATAGTGACGACCGGTTAATTTACGATCAACTAATTCAACGCAGCCAATTTCAATAATGCGGTGCCCTTGCGCAGGCTCAAGTCCAGTGGTTTCAGTATCAAGAACGACTTGTCTCACTATTTATCCCCTTCACAGAATGGTGGTTAAACCTAGAAAAAGCGGTTGATACCCAAAGCACTCGTTGTACTCACGGGGCAGGCCCTAGATTCAATCGCTTTGGGTATATGTATTAACTTGCAACTGATTATTTCAGAAGACTTTTTTTCTGGAATAATGATTGTCTAATATCCTCAGTTATGAATGGTACTTACTTAAGGCTATAACTGAGGCGCTTTGAACCCGCTGTTCGCAATGCAAGGCCCACTATCGCCCATTATCGATTGGAACCCCACGCCCTTTAGCGGGCCTTGCATTGCGAACAGCTACTTCAGTGGTACCCGGATACCGCACAGTCTAGCCACCCTCGGTAGTCTAACCCCTCACCAGGGCGTGGGGTTCCAA
>JAZFYA010000173.1:0-2656 GCA_036443315.1 Pseudomonadales bacterium | reverse complement strand
CTTCGATAAGGCTAAGACGAATTATAGCGTTCTCAATTTTTGTGGATTTCCCTACATCAACTAAGCATTGGTGAGCCCGAACTAACAAGCCAATATCCTTTTTAAGCAAGCAGCCATCGACGAATGCTTTAACATAGCCTTCTGGCCATGTCTTAAAATTACCATCGTCAAACATCGCATCATAATTCAACGTATCATTAAGAGTTCCTGCCTTTATTATTGTCTCCGCTTCAGTTTGCGTTTCCTGCCGATCCTTATTATTAACTAATTTGCTGCTGGCTCTATGTCTGCGCAAGGAATATTTGGACAACATTTTTGAATCGTCAGTTTCTCCCCGGCACCATAGACTAATAGAAAGGGTTGAAATTTTCACCGCTGAATGGTTTCTTATCGATGATATTTTTTGGTCAATTAGTTCTTTAGGTGAATAGATATTTGACAAAGCTTCTAGATTGATAGAGCCCCATGTTTGAAATTTAGGGCCATTGATAAGCCGCATTTTCAACTCTCGGTGCCTGTATGCTTTTGCAAATTGAAGTTTTCTAAATGTGATAGTTTCCGCTTCAGTCAGTAATCGAATGCACGTATCAATCGAATAACCTTCTATTAGCCGATCCAACACCCAATCCCTTGTCAATCCATTTTGGAGCGGTTCTATATCGCCCATTTTTGCAAGGCAAGACCAATACCATTCGTTTTTAAGATGCTCTTGGGCTTTGGTATCAAGCCAGTTACAAGTATCGTTCGTCAGCGCCGCTACTCTAGTATCATGCTCTTCCTGGCTTGTAACAAATACAACCAAGCTATCGTGAAAAGGCGTTACACCAGAGCGGCTTTCAGAAAGCATATGTGCAACAGCGTTAATACTTGGGGGATAATCTGGAGAGTCATTCAGTACTACGCCAAGATCATGCCGAGGCCATGTCAGTTCGAAACCACAACATAGGTGCAACACATCCTTCTGCTGATTTGATAACTGATTCCATAACGTTAAATAGTAACTTTCGATATCACTATTAGCGCAAGGTGGTAACTTCTCCACTTCCCATGTTGATAACGGCTTGCCATTTTGAGCAAGGTATTCACAGGAATATATGACATGTAGAGGATAGCCGGAGGTGATAGCTGTTAATTTTTCGGCAGATTCTTTAATTTCATCATCAATCGCTGCCTCACGACGGTTAACACGAAGACGGCCAGATGATACTTGATAATTAACAAATTCATAAATTGCATTACCTGTCATAGCTGGCAACCAATACCAATTTTTCCTGGGGCTATGTTTGAGTAAACTTTCAGGTAAGAGCTTATCGTCAACGGGCTGTGTTCCAACAATCAGTACGATATTTGATGGTAATGGTAGTAACTGTTTAAAAATATGATCGAGCGGCTTTTTGTCACCAGAATTATCTCGCCATACATGGTCAAGCCCGTCAATGATAATAACAAAAGGCTTATTTTTAGGCTTATAATAATCAGCGCAATCCTTCAATACTTTTCTGAGGTTTTCTGTTCTTGATTCATCAATACCAATTTCATGGTAGGTGTTGGATATTTGCGACAATAAGGAATCTCCGACAACCCTTGAGCTTAATCTGTCGTAGGTATGGTCGCCGGTAGAAAGAAAATAGTGATGACGGATGGATGGAACGTCCAGATCGTCCAATGTTTGACAAAGATAACTGAGATAAGTGCTTTTACCTCTGCCTGGATCACCAGTGATTGTTATCAGTTCTCCAGTCGAGCTAATAACTTGTTGTAGGAGGTTTTTATGAAACTCTTCGTCTGGCAAACAGTACTGCTCAGGTATCTCAAACGATTCGGGGATGGGCTCCGGCCGATCCAATGCGAGTATTTCTCGAATGTGGTGTAAGTGTATCCAGCCACCATCGGATGGCATGTCTTTAAATATTGCCCAAGCTCTAGAGCGGATAAGTAGCCGATTGATACCGTCATTATTTGAGACGGGCTCAAGCTCCCCCCTTAATGCTCGCTCAACTGACGGATAATCTGCATCGCTGTGGTGTATTTGTAAAATTGAAAAGAAGGCTTTTACGGTTTTCTCATCACCTAGCTGATCAGTGATCTCAGCCAAGACGGATTGGTCTATGTTCTCATAGATAATCCTATGTTCATTAAGACATTTATCAATATTTCTATCTGGACGCTTGTTAGTGAGCAGTATAACATCACCGATCTTGCCGTCAGGTACTCGCTTTACCGCATCAGATATTTTTTTTAGAATTGATCGAGAACGATCCGTTTTCCCGCTTATCTTTAATAGCCAGTCCCAGCTAAGTTTGTTCTCTTCTTTAAAGGGGCTGGGCGTGAATTTTACTTGTCGATAATCTATTCTCCCGTCAGATCGCTCACAAATGATATCGTCAATTCCTTGCGGGGCTTCATCTTTATCGCCGTCAGCCTCAAAACAAATTCGTTGATATTCAGTAGGATTATTAATCCATTTCGCTAAAAGCAGAACCCCATGTAATGTTTGGTAGTCATAGCCACTATAAATGATGGCGCTATTTTTTATTGCCTTCATGTATTTTTATAACCAGGCCCAGTTGTATTAATGAAAATCCACCCCGTCCAAAAAATGCCCCGCATCCACGGTGAGCACATTGGTGTAGATCTCGGTACTGTCGACAGACCG
>JAZFYA010000172.1:0-9994 GCA_036443315.1 Pseudomonadales bacterium | reverse complement strand
CATTAGTGCATCCATGCACGTCACACCCCCTTTTTGCCCATGGCTGCGTTGTTTGAACTTGACAGTTTGAACTTGACAGTTTGAACTTGAAATATTGACAGTTTCCTGCGTTCAAACGCCTTGCCATAAACAACTTGTTATAAACAACTTTCCATAGATAACTTTCCATAAATAAATAAGAGACGCACTCTAAAATCTAAATTTCAATCGCTTTGGGTATATCATGAGTTGCCTGAAACTCGGGCAATGATGCCAGCGCCCAAACCTAACATTATCCCCATAACCAGGCCTCCCACATGAGCCGCATTAGCAACTTCACCAACCCCTAACCAAGAGGCAAAACCAAGCACGCAGAGCACTAACCATACCAGCATAAAAATCATTACTGGTTTGGGAATGTGCAAGGACTTCTCGGGGCAGAGATAGCTCCAGAACCAACCATATCCAAGTAATCCATAAATGACTCCCGACATGCCGCCAAAAACACCTATCTGAGCATATAAATACTGGGCAAGATTGGAGCCCAGGCCCATAACCAATACAATGCCAATCATCCGGTCACTGCCCTGGATGATTTCAATCCGCCGCCCCAGATCCCATAACCACAAGGCATTGAAGACAATATGTAAGACACCAAAGTGTAAAAAAATAGGGGTAATCAACCGCCAGTATTCACCCTGTGGAATAGTGAATACGGTGTGAAAACCAACGCGCTCGAATTGAAAAAATGTCAGGTAATGAACCAAGTGATAATCTTTATCAAAATAAACGATAAAAAAGCCCAGTATACTTAATAGCAGGCAGCTTAACGTGACAGGGGTTTTCAACAGCTGCCGGCCCAAGTTTGGCAACTCTGTAGATTTTATCCTTTGTATGTCAGGAAGCTCTGTTTTACCCGCAAGATAATCTCTGTAGGCTAGACTAACGTGCTCAGCATCGCTTTTGGAACCCACCAGCAACAATTGGCGACTGTTCTCCTCTACAATACGGTGGGGTAATTTTTGCTGCCAGAGATATCGACTAAATTCCTGCAAATCATCTTCCAGGGACGCTTCAACAACTATTATTTCCGTCATAAAATTCTTATCTACTCTTTAACCGATTCAAACATTGGAAGCACCTGCCCGTGTTTATTAACAAGAAGTTAATCGCCCAGGCGAGTTCCCCAACCTAATTTATCCCGGCAGCTGGCATAGAAGCTGTGATCAATCGGGTGGATCAATTTCATTCTGTGGTGTTTCTTAGTAATGTAAACCGTATCCCCCGGCAGCGTTGTCAGATTAACCTGACCATCGCAGGTAACCGGTGGATGACATTCATTATTTTCACTAATAACAATTTTGATCTCGCTATTCCCATCAATAACAATTGGGCGACTACTTAGAGTGTGTGGAAACATGGGGACTAGCACTACCGCATCCAGCTTAGGATGCATAATTGGCCCACCACCTGACAGGGAGTAAGCCGTTGAACCAGTGGGGGTCGATACAATCAAACCATCGGAGCGCTGCCGATAGATAAACTCATCATCCACATATAAATCAAACTCGATCATTTGTGCAGAGGTTCCGGAATTAACAACGACATCATTAAGCGCTTCTGCACGGCCTATGACTTCATCATTACGTTTAACAACAGCGTTTAATAAAAAACGTTTTTCTAATGTGTATTCCCCCGCCAGAACAGCTCCCACTTTTTCCTCAATTTCGTCGGGTAGAATATCCGTCAAAAAGCCCAATCGCCCCCTGTTAATACCCAGTACCGGCACATTGTGACGGGCTAGCATACGAGCAGCGCCCAACAAACTACCATCGCCCCCCAGGACAATAATCAGGTCACAAACCTCACCGATGGTTTTACGAGAATGAACTGGCAAATCATTAGCAGGCAGTAGTGTCGCAATATCCTCACCGAGGATCATTGAGACCTTTTGTGTGGTTAAAAAACCAGTCAACGTCTTAAGCAACTCACCTACTGCATCGCTTTCTCGGCCAATAATACCAATTGTTTTAAATGTATCCATAAATTAATGGCCAACTGTTATTTTGACGGGCTAGTATACTCTAGTTATTCCAATTCAACTGTTTAAATATTATGCAATCCTTCCCATTTCTAAAGAAGCCATTACTAAAGAAGCCCTTACTAAAGAATCAAGGAGCACGAGATCCGATAGGGAGTTGTTTTGGCCCCAACCTGATTGGTGATTGCTCTAGGCTTGCCAATGGAAACAGCATGCCAAGTAGTTTATCTAGGAGGCTGTCAACTTGATATTGACGGATTCAGCGCTAAGCAGCGCCGTGCCCTGTAAAGCGCGTTGGCGCAAGTATAGTGGGCCTATGTTAAGTCGACAGAGGACTAGTTACCCCCTCAAAATATGTTTGATCGCTCGCCGAATAGTTCGAAAAACCACCGACCAAAGCACTGACGTTGAAACCATCCTCTCCCAACAAATAGGCAGCAGCCTCACTGCGCCTGGCACTATTACAATAAACAATATAATGCTGCTGTTTATCAAGCATACGCGACTTCAGTTTTAATAAATTCAATGGCATATTGACAGCGCCATCACAATGGCCTTTTTCGTATTCATCCTGGGTTCGCACATCAACCCAATAACTCCCCTCTGAAACTCGCTGACGCGCTTGAGTGAGATTTAAGCTATCAACTGTAGGTTGCTTTAACAGCAAGAAAAAATCCTGTTTATTCAATTTCATTAGTACGCCATTGCTATGCATGACGATAGTGGCGTTACGAACATCCTCATTAACCAAGGCATCCTCACCGAAACAACGGCCCACACCCAGCTCGGCGACAAGTTCCGACGGATTTTTTTTATCATTTGCCTGATAAACGCCCGCCACACCTTCTTTAATGAAATAGCAACAGTCGCCTAATTCTCCCTGCCTTAATATTGTATCTCCCGCGGCAAAACACTGTGCTTCGAATTTTTTCAGCACGTTGCGAATATTCATCGGCGGGACTTTATAGAATAAATTGGATTTTAATAGTGTCAGCATCCAATCGGCGTCTTCATCAAGATCGCGCTGAGCAGCTATATCCAGCATGATATAATCTGACGCCTGATCCCAGGCCAACATACCATCCAGCTGATCGCTATTAAATCGAATCACACTGCAATCGGTCTCAGCAATAGCATCACAGCGGCGAGGCTGATAATTAACCAAAGGAAAACGACACCCAGGGTCATTAGCATTCGCCAAGCTTTCAACCCCGTCCTGATCGGTGAGTTTTACTTCTCCACTTAGCAAATAGATATGATAGTTATCGTAGTCACCTTTGGAAAACAACGACTGGCCTCGACAAACCATCTCGATAGACTGATTTCGAAGCAGTGTGTTTAGGTGGTCAACCGTTAACGAGTTTACAGGTACCAACGTTTGTAACAGTCGCTGCTCAATATGTAGTACTGCATTTTTTCCTGCTACTGTATTGTTTGTATCAATCATATTAATTCCACTGGCCGATTATTGTTTAATAGTCCCTGCGCTTTAAAACTCATTAAGCCAATTATGCTGATAAGAGCTTATTGTATTTTTTCTTCATGCCGCTAAATCCCTGTAAGCCACCGGTATGGATGGCGACTATTCTCGTGTCTGTCAATAGGCCTTCATCCAGCATATTGTACAGTGCATAAAACATTTTTCCCGAATAAATTGGCTCAATCGGAATATCATTTTTCTGTTGGAATCTATCTACAAATTTAGCCAGCTCAACCGAGACTTTGCCGTACCCCCCACAATGATAATCCTGGAGTACTGTCCAATTACCATTATCGGGCAAACCCAACTCTATCAAGTATCGATTAACTTCAGCGGCTACATAACCAGCATTTTTTAATACCGACACACCAAAAATTGTTTTATTAGATGTCGAGGCAGCAACACCGGCCAAGGTCGCAGCCGTACCACAGGGCAAAATAATCGATTCAAATTGATCATTAATATGATGATGAATATGATCAACTATCTCCATACAACCTTTAACCCCTAGCAGATTGCTGCCTCCTTCTGGAATAATATAAGCATTGGGATACCGCAACTGTAACTGTTTTATATACTCAGGATTATTACGTTTGCGATATTCTTCACGGCTAACATAGTGCAAACGCATTCCAGCATTTACCGCATCCAGAAGAGTATCATTCAGTGGCAGAGTTTCTTCTCCTCGTATAAATCCTAAAGTGCTGATATTTTGTTGCTGCCCAGCCAGTGCCATCGCATGGATATGATTGGAGTAAGCACCACCAAAACTGATCAATTGTTTACAATCCTGATCTTTTGCCTCGGCAATATTATATTTTAGTTTGAAATACTTGTTTCCGGATAATTGAGGGTGATATTGATCTAATCTTAAAACATAAACCTCAACACCCATACGCTTGAACAAAGGATCATTGAGTAATTGCAATGGGGAAAAGGGCGGATACATGGCGCAATCAACTAGATTCACGGAATCTTATCAAACTAGACAATGCATTAACCGCACAACTATGTTCTGCACAGCGGTCATTTTCACCGACTATAAAACGCGATGGTTTTTCTACTTTGGGAATAGGCTTTGCGCAGACAGCACTATCATTAAGCTTATGATTGCACACAGGTAGTTCATAATGAGCCATCCACTGTTGATAGAGCTCCTGATCAACAGAACATTTTTCCGCCACGTAATTAATGGGGGAATCCAGATACTGGCTGATATCTCGCACTGGGATGGTAAGGTGCTCAACTCCAGGCTGATAAGCTACAAAGGTAATCCCTTTGCCGACGAGTTTTTGTAAAACTTTGTCACCACTGTTATCGATCAAATTTTGTTTTTCCTGTCTAAGCTGGCTAATCTCATCATTTAACCGGCTAACCTGCTCATCACGATAAAACAGCTCGACCTCGCGCATATCTAACATTTCCTTGAGCTCGGCAGTTGCCGTATCAATACTTGCTTTTGACTCAAGCTCAAATTTTTCTTCAAGTGCCAAAAGCTGACTTTGCTCGACCTCTTTACCCTCTTCAATTTCTTGCTGAAAGTGTTCTCGCACTTTACGAAACTCATCCGCCTTATTTTGAAGTGTTTTTTTCAGCTGTAGATTTTTGTGTTTTTCTTCAGAAAATAAATGCTTGGTTGAATTCAATGTGTCAGTAATTTTAGCCAACTGGTTGCGATAGCGAATCTGTAACTTTTCTATATGATCCTGCGTTTCAGATTTCATGGTTGCAATGCGAAGCTTTTGCTCTTCCAATAGCGCCGAAGTTCGGGTTTTTATTTCTTGCTGAATTTTTTTGTTTACACGCTCATTGATTGCCTCTTCAAGAGAGATATCTGCGGCATGACGACCATTTTTTACGGCTTTTAATAACGCGGGATCCAAAGCGTCAAGTTCTGCAGGCTCATCGATTACTGCAAGCCCTAATCGATTTCGGATAGCAGCTTTAGCAAGCTGATCTAAGGTAGTAGAACCAGTCTCGGTCTCTATATTTATATCGGGATCCCATAACGATCGCTGATGCCAGGAAACGGAGCACTGGCTACGACAGGATAATTTTATCGGACCCGCACCTAAATCTGGGCCTTTGCCCGCGTTATCAGCCAAATGTGGAAGAGGAATATTCCAGGATTTATCAACATGACCTCTTTCATCAAAGTCGATAAGAAATAAGACTGCAGCAGTCAGTTTCAGGGAGGAATTAACGCGTACAAAGGCCGCAGACACTTGTTGGTTTTTAAATTCATTTAAACCGATGACATTATCTAATATCGCCTCAAATTCAGGGTACAGCATTTCCTTAACAAGTTTACCTTTGTCAAAGAACATAACCGCATCAGTAGTAATACCAACCGTCATCTATAAAACTTTTTGCTAGAATAGTTAATGGATACAGCGTCCCTATCTAAGTAAGAACTTCATAGGAATTATTGCCTATAGAATAGTCACTTAGCTAAATACGTTAAAGTGTAGGCTAATAATGAATTCTTTCTGTGACACACTTAGCACTTATAGAAAATTAGACCAATGAATAAGAGGCCACAGAACCCCCCTCCACCAAAAATATTAAGGTATTTAAATCAATACGTTACGACATAAAACTGTCAGTCACGAATGGTGCTTACTTAAGGCTATAACCGAGGAGCTTTGAACTCGCTGTTCGCAATGCAAGGTCCACTATCGATTGGAACCCCACGCCCTTTAGCGGGCCTTGCGTTGCGAACAGCTACTCCGGTGGTACCCGGATACTGCACAGTCTAGCCACCCTCGGTAGTCTAACCCCTCACCAGGACGTGGGGTTCCAACCGAGTGAGGGGTTAGACTGCCGAGGGTGGCGGCGGAATACTACCGTCGCAAGCCGTTAACAGCGCTGCCCTTAAGTCAGTGCCATTCAAGTCGGGCACAATAAAAATACCCGGTTCGACTCGCTACCGTAATTTGCAGGATAACAATGCCATGAAGTATCTTTTCCTCAACCCCAAAAAAAAGCCGCTCGCTATAGCGAACGGCTTTTATAATCAACACTCAAACTTCAAGCATCAAGACTCTGATAATAATCAATCAGGATCTGCGCACACTCAGGTCGTGAAAACTCCGGTGGTGGTTTGATGCCCTGTCCCAACATCTCGCGTACTTTAGTTCCCGACAACAGAATAAAATCGTCTTTACTATGATCCGGTGCATCTTTCATCATTACCACTTTATTGAGCTTCTTCGAATAAGCAGTATGATCAGCACGATAAATTTCAATTAGCAATGCATCGCCGGGCACTTTTTCATCAAAGATAGTTTGTGCATCAAAACCGCCGTAGTAGTCACCAACACCCGCGTGGTCACGACCGACAATAAAGTGAGTACAACCACAGTTCTGACGGAACACGGCGTGTAGCACAGCTTCACGGGGACCGGCGTACAACATATCGAAACCGTAACCAGTGATCATCACTGAATTGGCGGGGAAATATAGCTCCACCATTTTACGAATACAATCGTCGCGAACGCTGGCAGGAATATCACCAGGTTTCAGTTTGCCCAGCAACATGTGAACCAAGATACCGTCGGTACCAAGATCGTCCATTGCCATGCGACACAGTTCTTCGTGGGCACGGTGCATGGGGTTACGGGTCTGGAACGCAACAATTTTATTCCAACCACGCTCGGCAATTTCGTTGCGAATTTCTACCGCAGTGCGGAAGGTATCGGGAAAGTCAGCCTGGAAGTAGCTAAAGTTCAGCACCTGAATAGAACCCGACAATAAAATATTTCCCTGGTCTTTAAAAGCAGCAACACCGGGGTGTCCGCCATCCAGAGTGCCGAAAATATTTTCCGCCATAGAATCAATTTGCTCAGGGCTCACTTCTTCAATCTCTTCGATATCCATTATCGCTAGTACTGGATTACCATCGATATTGGGATCGCGCAGTGCAATCTGCTTGGCATCACCGATAGAGCTGATATCACTGTTCAGGTTGACGATAGGTACTGGCCAGAATAAGCCCTCAGTGGTGTGCAGACTTTCTGCCACTGACAAAGAATCTACAAGATTCATATAACCAATTAGAGGTGTGAAGTAACCAGCACCTAACATAACTGCATTGGCAGCTGTGGCAGAGCTGATTAATAGTGAAGGGAGAGATTCCGCTTCTTTATTTAACGCATGGTGTTGTTCAGTATCGTAGACGAATAAGGGCTTCAGTTCATCGGCACCGTGGGGTTTAATCATTGTTGGTTCCTTCTGATTGCATTAATCTGTTTGCACTATTTAAACCGACTGTTTCAGGCTAACGCCTTATTAAATAGAGAGTAGACCGCGCTCTTCCAGTATGTTTATCAACACATCCACCTCTTCTTCAAGAGACATTTCAGCACTATTCAATACAACTTCGGCATTGAGAGGCTCTTCATAGGGATCTGAGATACCGGTAAAGTTTGGAATTTCACCAGCGCGGGCTTTTTTATACAGGCCTTTTGGGTCACGACTTTCCGCTACGTCTAGGGGTACATCAACGTAAATTTCAATAAATTGCATACCCGCCTGTTCGTGCAACTCACGAACCAGGTCACGGTCTGCACGATAGGGGCTAACAAAGCTAGACAACGTGATAACACCAACATCAACAAACAGTTTTGAAATTTCGCCGATACGACGAATATTTTCAGTACGGTCCTCGGCGCTAAAGCCTAAATTCTTATTGATACCCAGACGGATATTATCGCCATCCAAACGGTAGGTCAGTCTTCCTTGAGCCGTTAATGCCTGTTCAAGTGCCACCGCAACCGTGCTTTTGCCACTGCCTGATAAACCGGTAAACCATAAGGTTGCACCCTTCTGGCCTAAAATTTTGTTACGATCGTCGCGAATTACTTCACCTTCGTGCCAATGAACATTGGTCGCTTTTTGCTCTGTCATAGTATCGTCCGTATTGCTTGGAGGCTATAGTTAGAACCGATCAACACAAGCAACACCGTGCCAATCAATCAGTATTAAAGGGGATATTAGGTTTATTTGGGCTTCGACACCCTGTCTAACTATTGCCGAATCGGGTCGCTATATTAAACGATTCTGTACAAAATTCATCACCCTAAAGGATGAAATTAAGAAAATAAAATATTTTCAATGACTTGTGGAATGTTTTGAAAGCCAGTTCTGCTAGCATAGAGCGTTAAGAGGCCTTTATATAAGACCACTATTGTGACGGGAATGTTGGCTGGAGGTGGGGTGGGGCTTGACTCACCCAACAGGTTACAGATAGTTGATTTCTAGCACTCGGCTAACCACCCACTAAATGCTGAATCAATCGCCCCACCAGCATAACAAGTATCAGGATAATAATAATGCCTGATATTTTTGATTGTTGCACATTATCCAACGGCTTTGCGTGTTTTTCCGTCACCTTGACCACAAGCGCTAATACTGCAAACAGGATCAGTATAATTAATAGCAAACTACCCATTGACGCTTTCCTCTTGCGATTTTCTCTCGCTCAGTAGTTCACGCATTTGTGCATACCAGGCGGAAAGGTTGTCAATTTCACCATCTTCTCGTAGCGGTGGATAGGCTAAATCGTTGGCATAGCATAAATCTCGAATTTTCGGATGCGCCCACTCAAAAAACAGTCTGTCATAAGTCCCTTGATCAATACGTTGCTGATCATAGCAACCCACTTTTTGACGCTGACATTGCGCTTCGGCAAGAATAATCCCTGCCGCCACCGAAACATTAAACGATTCCACCATACCGACCATGGGAATGGTGATATGTACATCGGCTAAATCCCCTGCGACATCACTCATCCCATCCTTCTCGGAGCCCATTAATAACGCCGTTGGTCTATTGTAATCAATATCGTGGAAGTCCACCGCATCTGCCGATAAATGAGCCGCTACAATTTGAAAACCACGCTGCTTCAATTGTGCAACCGGCTCGTTGATTGCCGTATAACGATGGACTTTTACCCAGCGGTGACTACCCAGAGCTGTACCGCGAAATGAGCGGTAATCCTTATCCCCAAGCACACAATACACATCGCCGATTCCCACCGCATCAGCAGTACGGACAATTGCCGACAGGTTGCGTCCTTTGTGGACGCAATCAGTCATAACGGTAAGATCTGGCTGGCGCCTATCGAGAATGGTCCGTAATTTGGTAAAACGTTCTGGTGTCATCAGTGTACTATAATCGTTACTCAGGAAATTTTTAGCCATTATAACCAGCACCCGCCGGACTGAGTAACTTTTGTGTTGCTGGTATTCCTCTTATTGACGAATGGTACTTACTTAAGGCTATAACCGAGGCGCTTTGAACCCGCTGTTCGCAATGCAAGGCCCTCTATCGCCCATTATCGATTGAAACCCCACGCCCTTTAGCGGGCCTTGCATTGCAAACAGCTACTCCAATGGTACCCGGATACCGCACAGTCTAGCCACCCTCGGTAGTCTAACCCCTCACCAGGGCGTGGGGTTCCAACCGAGTGAGGGGTTAGACTACCGAGGGTG
>JAZFYA010000171.1:0-6872 GCA_036443315.1 Pseudomonadales bacterium | reverse complement strand
ACATCCATGCGCCTGCGGCATTAGTGCATCCATGCACGTCACACCCCCTTTTTGCCCATGGCTGCGTTGTTTGAACTTGACAGTTTGAACTTGAAATATTGACAGTTTCCTGCGTTCAAACGCCTTGTCATGAACAACTTGCCATAGACAACTTTCCATAGATAAATAAGGGACGCACTCTAAAACCCAAATTTCAATCGCTTTGGGTATAATCCATGTTATTAGCAACATAATGAATCATGGTCCCTCAAATTAGTTGCTAGGATTGTTGTAGTGAAAGAAAACTATTCCATCTCGGCCCGCCTAGGAGGCTGTTCGACAATGGGAGCCGTAGCGAGGGCGTGCCATTTTGAGTTATTTTTTTGGTTATTTGCGGTGAATAGTGATGGCTATTTAACGAAGATAAGCGGAGAAAATGGCCCAAAATGGCGTTTCCACAGTAGGTTTTCCATTCTGGTCAGCCTCCCAGAGCCATAGCAAGAGGTTAATTACTATGTTCCAGAGTACTATTCAGCAAGTCCCGTTGTTTATTGATGGTGAATTTATCAACAGCGAGAGCGAGCAAAGGCTGGCGGTCACCAACCCTGCTACCCAACAGTTGTTGGCTGAGGTGCCTTTCGCTACCAATGGGGAAGTTGTGAGTGCCATCAACAGTGCCAGGGAGGCTTTCAAAACCTGGCGCAATGTGCCGGTTGCCGAGCGTGCCCGGCTGATGCTGCGCTACCAACATATACTGAAAGAACACCACAATGAGTTGGGTGAGTTACTGGCCCAAGACACTGGTAAAACCTTTGACGATGCCAAGGGCGATGTCTGGAGAGGTATTGAGGTGGTGGAACACGCCGCCAATATTCCTGCCCTGATGATGGGTGAAACCGTTGAGAATGTGGCTGGCGGTATCGATACTTACAGTTATATCCAGCCGCTAGGAGTCTTTGCGGGGATTACCCCGTTTAACTTTCCGGCGATGATTCCGCTATGGATGTTTCCTATGGCGGTGGCATGCGGCAATACTTTTATTTTGAAACCTTCCGAGCAAGATCCGCTTACCTCAGTAAGATTGTTAGAGCTATTTCAGCAGGCAGGTGCCTCGAAGGGTATTGTGCAAATGATTCACGGTGGTAAAGAGCAGGTGGATGCGCTGTTATATCACCCGGATATCCGCGGCGTTTCTTTTGTCGGTTCGGTGCCTGTTGCTAAGCATATTTACCAAACTGCCTGTAATGAAATGAAACGCGTGCAGTGTTTTGCCGGGGCTAAAAACCATATGGTGATTATGCCCGATGCTAATAAAAACCAAGTGGTGAACGCTCTGGTGGGCGCATCGGTAGGTGCTGCCGGTCAGCGCTGTATGGCGATCAGCGTGGCGGTGTTTGTCGGTAACAGTAAACCCTGGATCAATGATGTGAAAGAGCAAATGGCCAAAGTCAGCCCTGGTGCCTGGGATGATAGTGCGGCCGGTTATGGTCCGATTATCAGCAGAGCGGCACACCAGCGGGTGCTGGATTTAATCGCCAAGGGCAGGCAAGAAGCTAGCTGTTTACTGGATGGATCCGACTGCGTGGTGGCTGGTTATCCCGACGGTAACTGGGTGGGTCCTACGCTGTTTACTGATGTCACTGTTGATATGACGATTTATCAGCAGGAAATTTTTGGTCCGGTGCTATGTTGTATTTGTGTCGATACCTTGGGCCAAGCCATTGAGCTTATCAACGATAACCCTTACGGTAACGGTACTTCGATCTTTACCCAGTCAGGTGCTGCGGCGCGCACATTCCAGCATGAAATCGAAGTGGGGCAGGTGGGTATCAATATTCCAATTCCAGTGCCGATGCCGTTTTTCTCATTTACCGGCTGGAAAGGTTCCTTTATGGGCGATCTTCATGCTTACGGTAAACAGGCGGTGCGTTTTTATACCGAAACTAAAACGGTTACTGCTCGGTGGGTCTACGAAGAACAGGGTGTGGATGGACACATGGCAGCGGATAAGAAACCCGACATGACGATCCATTTAAAATAAGGAGGCCCTTGTGGACTTTCGTTTAACTGAAGATCAGCAAGCGTATACGGAAACTGCGCGGGCGTTTTCTGAGGGTGTGTTGGCACCTAATGCGGCGCAATGGGATGCGCAACAAATTTTCCCTAAAGAGGTGTTAAAGCAAGCGGGTGATTTAGGTTTTATGGGAATCTATACCCCAACGGCGGCGGGGGGTTTAGGGTTGGGACGGCTGGATACCAGCCTTATTGTGGAAGAGTTAGCGAAAGGTTGTACTTCCACGGCGGCGTTTCTAACCATACACAATATGGCCACCAGTATGATCGGCAAATACGGTCAGCCTGGGTTGATAGAAGAGTGGTGTCCGCCACTTATTCGCGGTGAAAAACTTGCGTCTTACTGCTTAACCGAGGCCAATGCCGGTTCTGATGCGGGTTCCCTGCGTTGTACCGCCAAACGCGATGGTGATAACTACCTCGTTAGCGGCAGCAAAATATTTATCTCCGGTGGCGGTGAAACCGAGATGTTAGTGGTGATGTTGCGCACTGGAAAAGAAGGTCCGAAAGGTATTTCTGCTTTTGCTATTGCTGCGGATTTACCCGGTATTGAATATGGTAAAAAAGAGCGCAAAATGGGTTGGAATTCCCAGCCAACTCGGGCCATACACTTTGATAATGTGCGAATCCCTGCGAAAAATCTTTTGGGTGTAGAGGGGCAGGGTTTTAATATTGCGATGGAAGGTTTGGACGGTGGTCGTTTAAATATCGCCACCTGTTCCATCGGCACGGCTCAGGCAGCGTTGCAAGCGGCAATTGAATACAGTCGTGGTCGGAAGCAGTTTGGTCAGGCCATTGCTGATTTTCAGGCTACGCGATTTAAATTGGCGGATATGGCAACGGTATTAGTGGCGGCTCGGCAGATGGTTCGCCTTGCGGCGTTCAAACTCGATCACAATGAAGCAGAAGCTACGGCTTTCTGTGCCATGGCCAAACGCTTTGCCACTGATGCCGGTTTTAACATTTGCAATGATGCTCTGCAAATTCACGGTGGTTATGGTTATATGAAAGAGTTGCCACTAGAACGCTATGTGCGTGATTGTCGAGTACACCAGATTTTGGAAGGGACTAACGAAATTATGCGGGTAATTATTTCCCGTCGTTTATTGATAGAAGGTGTGATGGAGATGATTAAGTGAGTCAATCGACTGGTAATAGTTCTAAACACAGTTCTAAGTACAGTCCAACCGAAAAATTAAAAGTAGAAATAATCGACCATACCGCGTTGATCACCATTGATAATCCCGCAGCCAATACTTGGGATGATGAAAGTTTACCGGGATTGAAAACACTGATAGAAAACCTCAATGCTGATCACAATATTTATAGCCTGGTGATAACCGGTGCTGGGGAAAAATTTTTCTCCGCCGGTGCCGATTTAAATTTATTTGCCGATGGCGATGTGAAAGTTGCTTCAACAATGGCCTGTTACTTTGGTGAGGCCTTTGATACGCTGGCGGATTTTCGCGGTGTTTCCATCGCCGCTATTAATGGTTTTGCAATGGGAGGCGGATTGGAAGCAGCTCTGGCCTGCGATATTCGTATTGCAGAAGAACAGGCACAAATGGCATTGCCTGAACCCAAAGTTGGCTTGTTGCCCTGTGCTGGTGGTAGTCAGCGGTTGTCCTGGTTGGTGGGTGAGGGTTGGGCTAAGCGCATCATTCTTTGTGGTGAGCATGTCGATGCCGTCACCGCTGAACGCATAGGTTTAATTCAGGAAGTGGTTGGCAATGGCGCAGCAAAATATGTAGCCTTATCCCTCGCAGCCAAAGTTGGCGAGCAAAGCCCGATGTCGGTTACTTTCTGCAAAGAGTTAATTCATCAAGCCCGCAATGTTGCAATGAATCCTGCTTTGCCTTTGGAGCGCAAACGCTTCGTCGATTTATTCGCGACAGAAGATCAGGTGGAAGGCGTTAAAGCCTTTTTGGAAAAACGTAAACCGGAGTGGAGTAATCGCTGAGGGTGGGCAGCTATCGATCCACCTTTATTCGATGGTTATAACATGTTGGTATTTAAACACCCGTGGAGGTGGTGCATCGAGGTCCACTCTACCATAAATTATATGCTCTGGATAAATCGCTAAAATAAAGGAATAAAAATGACAGCTCCGGTTTTATTTGAAGAATTAACTGCCGATAATGGCAAGCGAATCGGTATCATAACACTCAGTGCTGAGAAAACCTTAAATGCCTTAACACTGGAAATGGTTAACCTGATGTTGCAGCAACTGGGTCAATGGCAACATGATAACAATATCGCCTGCGTATTAGTTAAAGGCGCTGGTGTTAGGGCTTTTTGTGCCGGTGGTGATGTACAGTGCTTGCATCAATCGGCCGTGGAGCGACCGGGAGGCCCTTGCCACTATGCGGAGGATTTTTTTACCCGTGAATACCGGCTCGATTATTTGTTTCACACCTATCCAAAACCGGTTATTTGTTGGGGCCACGGCATTGTGATGGGTGGCGGTGTTGGTGTAATGGCGGCCTGCAGTCATCGAGTGGCGACTGAGAAAACCCGTATTGCCATGCCTGAAATCACTATTGCCCTATATCCCGATGTGGGTGGCAGTTGGTTTTTAAATCGCATGCCGGGAAAAAGTGGAGTATTTCTGGCTCTGACGGGTGCTGCCATTAATGGTGCCGACAGCTTATTTACTGATCTCGCTGATTATTTTCTTAGTCAGGATCAATATGAGTCCGTTGTTAACGCATTATTAATACAGCCGTGGTCAACACTATATCAGCACAATCACGATATAGTCAGTGAGCTACTGACAGTTGTTTCTGCCAACAGTAGCGATGCGTTGCCTGAAGGGCGTGTGGAGTCTCATCTTGAAACCATTAACCAACTCTGCGACGGCGATGATGTGGTGGCAATCATTAATGCGATCATCGATATAGAAACCGAGGATCAATGGTTGGCTAAAGCGAGTGCTAATTTGATGACGGGTTCACCACTCAGTGGGTTAATTATTTATCACCAGTTACAAGTGAGTAGAAAAATGACCTTGGCACAAGTATTTCGGTCAGAAATTCAACTCTCAACTAATATTGTGCGCTATCCCGAATTCGCCGAAGGGGTGCGGGCGTTATTAATCGATAAAGACAGAAATCCTCTGTGGCAATTTAAAACTGTTGAGGAAGTCCCTGCTGATTTGCTTTCCCGGTTTTTTGTCGCGCCTACACTGGGTTCTACCTGGCCGGCTAATCCGCTGGCAGATTTGTAAAAAGTGTTGAGGTTTATCATCATGGCAACCATTGCATTTATTGGTTTGGGTAATATGGGTGGGCCGATGGCGGCCAATTTATTAAACGCCAACCATCAGCTGGCTGTTTTTGATCTAGTCCCTGCTGCTATGCAAGTACCGGTGGATGCCGGCGCTTGTGCTGCTGAATCTGCCGTTATGGCTGTAAAAGGTATAGATTTTGTTATTAGTATGTTGCCGGCAGGTAAACATGTTGAAAGTTTATATTTGGGTAGCGGTGATGATGGACTGCTTAGCCAGCTGGATAGCAAGGCCATTATTATCGACTGCAGTACTATCGATGCGGTCACCGCTCGTAAAGTCGCTACGGCTGCCAGAGAAAAAGGTATTGCTATGGTCGATGCACCGGTCTCCGGTGGCGTCGCTGGAGCGATGGCGGGTACATTGACCTTTATTTGTGGTGGTGACCAGTTTACCTTTGAAAAAGCCAAGCCGATACTTGAGAACATGGGGAAAAATGTTTTTCATGCGGGTGGTAGTGGTGCCGGGCAGGTGGCCAAAATTTGTAACAATATGTTGCTGGGTGTATTAATGGCGGGTACTTCCGAGGCCCTGCGTTTGGGTGTGGACAATGGGCTTGATCCAGTAGTACTGTCTAACATTATGCTGGCAAGCTCTGGTCGCAACTGGACACTGGAACTGTATAATCCCTATCCCGGGGTGATGGAGAATGCGCCTGCCAGCAATGATTACAAACCCGGTTTTATGGTTGATCTGATGTGCAAGGATTTAGGGTTGGCGATAGAAACCGCCGAAGGTAGCCATTCGGTAATACCGATGGGGGGACTTGCCCGTAGTCTTTATCTTGCTCATCAACAGGCGGGTAATGGACAAATGGATTTTTCCAGTATTATCAAATCCCTTGATCACTAATTCAAATGTTAGGAGTGGCAGCTTTGGTCGGTTGCAATAAGACGTGATGCCCTAAAATTTGTTTATACTTTTGTTTATATTAGGACGCTAGAGTTTAGCGTTTTAGGAAGAGCATTAGATCAGAACATTCAACCCCATCGCACCGGGCCTGCAGGACAATTGACACTGTGGCCGGTCGCAAGCTTATTGGTCTTTCCGGCTGCTGCGGAACTCGCTGCGCTCAGACAGTCCTCGCTAAAAACGCCGGAAAGACCAACAAACTTAAACGCGCCCTGATTGGCCACAGTGTCAATTGTCCTGCAGGCCCGGAGTGCTCACGCTGAAATTTTTGTTATAATTTTCTTGCTGAAACTCTAAACTCTAGGTTGAAATTTCACGCACATTAAGTTTGATCAGTGATTTTTCTAGGATTATCCTAACCGGTGGCCCAGAATGTGGCAGTTGTATCAACGCTTTCTGCAGCAATCCGGACAGGTTCTGGTGTTTATTAATTTTGTGGTGCACTGGGATATGACGAACTTATGATGGAACAGGACGATCAAGCAGTACAGACGCTGTATCACCTCGGTCTGCCCATGTGGTCCAATCGACAGTGGCTAGGATCTCTATTTCCGCGGGGGGCGAATAGTAAAAACTTTTTGCGGCATTATTCTTCAGTGTTTAATAGTGTTGAGGGCAATAC
>JAZFYA010000170.1:0-12675 GCA_036443315.1 Pseudomonadales bacterium | reverse complement strand
CATTAGTGCATCCATGCACGTCACACCCCCTTTTTGCCCATGGCTGGGTTGTTTGAACTTGACAGTTTGAACTTGACAGTTTGAACTTGAAATATTGACAGTTTCCTGCGTTCAAACGCCTTGCCATAAACAACTTGCCATAGACAACTTTCCATAAACAACTTTCCATAGATAAATAAGGGACGCACTCTAAAACCTAAATTTCAAACGCTTTGGGTATATTGGGTGAGAAACTGAAGAGTTGATTTGTTAAAAAGGATATTAACTAATGTCAGAACAGCAAGGTAACAATCAAGTCTTTGACCGACGGCCGTTTTTTCTCTATCTGATAGTCTTTATCTGTTGTCTGCCGTTTATTCTCAATATACTCGGTATTGATTTTTCTTCGGTTTCGACGCCGCTAAAAGACAGCGCCAAGATAAGCGCTGATCAGTTATTCTATGCGGTAGCGGGAGCTATGCATCATGCGCTGTTAGAGTGGAGTGCATTCACTTTGGCGGTGTTAGCCGCTCTGTGTTCCTATATCCATTATTGGTTGAAGCGGGATATTATCGTGCCGATTATGGGTACGGCACTGCTGGCGGCGGGGTGTGTCGATGCCTTTCATACCCTGGCCGCTACAAGAATTATTCAGGCGAACGCACCCAACACAGATTTTATTCCCTTTACCTGGGCTTTATCCCGAATTTTCAATGCCACCATTATTATACTGGGGGCGTTGGTGAGTATTTGGATTATGCGTCAACCTGCCGACTCCCGGGTGAGGAGGAACGAGCTTCAGGTGCTGGTGGTGGTTAGCCTGATATTTATTGTTTTGGCCTATGCAGTCGTTCATATTGCTGCGGTGAGTGGCAGCCTGCCACGAACCATGTATCCCAATGCGATGATAACCCGGCCCTTTGACGTGTTGCCGCTGGCACTGTTTGGTTTGGCGGGAGCCCTGTATTGGGCATGGTATAAACAAGCGGCTTCGGTTTTCAAGTACGCGCTATTACTCAGCATTTTTCCGGAAGTAGTTACCCAACTACATATGGCCTTTGGTTCTGTGGCGTTGTTTGATAATCATTTTAATATTGCTCACAGCATAAAAGTACTCGCTTATGGTTGCGTGTTTGTTGGGGTTATTATTGATTTAGCGGTATCTCAACGTGATGCTCACTATGCGCCCGGAATAACTGACCCTGACCTGCAAAGAGTGGGCGCTACTATTGACCTGGATGACCTGGATGACCTGGACATGTTGGAGGTGGGTGTTGCCAACCGGCCGCTGGGTATCAAGCTACCGCTGGCTGGGTTTGGTTTGTGCCTTACGGTGGCCATCGTTGTCGGCACGGTTTTTTACTTAGATACTGAGCGTCTGACTGTTGACAAAAGTGTTGAAAATCTTCGCTATGAAAGTAAATTGGTTGAACCACTGCTGACTAATCTCTACAAAAAGACATTTAGTGATGTTGCCTTCTTGAGCAACACGCCACCTATTAACGGAATAATAAATTCTATAGTAGAGGCTGATCACGATAATTTGCAACGTTGGCGCAGTCGACTTGAAATAATTTTTTTGGAGATACTCAAGGCAAATGATATCTATAAGCAAGTTCGTTATATCGGTATTGACGATGGAGGTCGTGAAATTGTCAGTGTCATTCGCCAACGCAGTGGCGTGACAGTGGTTCCGACGACACAATTGGAGCGGCAATCACAAGAGTCTTACTTTCTGAATTCGATCGATAAAAATAGGGGCACAGTGTCTTTTTCCAACATTAAGTTGGATAGAAAACAAGGGAGTATTATCAAACCATTGCTACCTGTTTTACGTGTTGCGACCCCGGTTTTTAATACCGGTAGCGGTGCGGTTTTTGGCATAGTTATTATTGATATTAATTTCGGCCAATTTATTAACAATGTTGTGAAGAATACTTCTGAGGGTGGTGTTTTTTATCTGGCGAATGAAGAAGGTGACTATCTGGTTCATCCTGACGAGAGCAAAATTTATAGTGCGGAGCGTGGTTTTCACTATCGTATGCAAGAGGATTTCCCTGAATTGGCCGCATCTTTTGCGCAGGCAGACAGTGAATTAGATATTCGCTCTATGTTTGATAAGAGCGGTATCGAACACATGGGTGTTTATACTTTGTTTACTTTTCCGCAGTTTGATAATCCGCATCCGCTGCGCCTGTTATTACAATATGAAACGGATGTCCAGCTAGCGGTCATTCAGGAACTGCGCAATCGGGGTATTATTCTTGGTGTTGCACTGGCGTTTGTGGCGCTGGCTTTATCGATATTGGCGTCGCGGCAAGTGATCAACCCTCTGACGGCTATGACCAACGGTTTAGAGGTCTATGAGAAGACGGGCCGTGTGGGTGCGTTGCCCATTGCAGCCAGGGATGAAATTGGTGTGCTGGCCAGAAGTTTTCAAAATTTGCTGACTCGGGTTGAATACAATACCAAGCAGCAGCGAGAGGTGGCCATAGAGATAGAGGAAAGCCGAGCCACTATTCAGGCCATAGTCAATTCAGCGGCGGAAGGAATCGTTAGTATTGATCCTGAGGGAATAGTTCTGTCATTTAACCGCGCTGCGGCTTCAATCTTTGGTTACCGCGAGGAGGAGGTGGTTGGCCAACCGATCGATATGCTGATGCCATTATCCTATCGAGAGTCCCACGGTCAGAACATTATTAATTATCTCCGCAGCGGTCGCTCAACAATTCTGGGTGTCTCCAGGGAGCTGCAAGGACTGCGAAAAAATGCTGAAACTTTCCCGATTGCCTTGTCGGTATCCGAGGTTCGCGTGGCGGACAAACGGATTTTTACCGGCTTAATTCGTGATATTAGCCAGCAACAGCAATTGGAGAGTGATCGGCAGCTAGCCCTTGAAACTGCAGAGGAATTATCCTGGCGTATGGAGTTTGCACTGACCGCACCAGGGATTGGTGTATGGGATTTAGATCTTGTCAGCGATGAACTCATTTGGGATAAGCGAATGTATGAGATATACGGTGTTGATCCTAAAAGCTACACCGTTGTCTCTGATTCGTGGAAGGTGGGGTTGCTTGCTGAAGATCACGACGAGGTGGTTGCCCAGTTCAACAATTCGGCTACCAGTGGTAAGGATTTTAGTACCGAGTTTCGCATTGCCATGCCCAGTGGTGAAATCAAGCATATAGCTGCCTATGCCAAAGTATTAAAAGATGCTAATGGCCGTAATATTCGTATGGTGGGAACAAATCAGGATGTGACGGAATATACGCGCCTGCAAACAGAACTTCACCAGGCTTTGAAAAAATCACAGGAGTCAGCACAGCTTAAATCCGAGTTTCTTGCCAGTATGAGCCATGAGATTCGCACCCCGATGAATGCCGTGCTGGGTATGTTGGGATTGCTATTAAAAGGCACGCTTGACAATCAGCAGCAGCATTATGCCTCGCTTGCCCGGTCGAGTGCGAAATCGCTGCTAACCCTTATCAATGATATTCTCGATTTCTCCAAGATTGAAGCGGGTAAACTGGATTTGGAATTAATTGATTTTGATCTCAGTAGTCAGTTGGGTGAATTTGCCGAAGCGATGGCATTGCGTGGGCAAGCCAAGGGGCTTGAAGTGGTGCTGGATATTACCGGTATTGATCGTGCCAGGGTAAAAGGCGATCCCGGGCGTATTCGGCAGGTGTTGACCAACCTGGTCGGTAATGCCATTAAATTTACCGCCTCCGGGGAGGTGCTGATAAAAGCCGAACTGTGTCATCGAGAGAATGACTTACAGCTGAAATGTCAGGTGAAAGACACCGGCATAGGTATTCCTGAAGAAAAGCAGAAAACACTATTCGATGCCTTTATCCAGGTCGATGCATCAACCACCCGGAAGCATGGTGGCACAGGTTTGGGTTTGGCTATTGCGCGGCAGCTTTGTGACATTATGGGAGGTGACATTAGTGTTCACAGTGAGCTCGGTAAGGGAAGTTGTTTTGAATTCACACTATCGTTACAGCCTAGCAATGATAGGGTCGCGGTGTTGCCGATCGTGGATTTAACTAATACCCGAATTCTTATTGTGGATGATAACGAGACCAACCGGGAAGTGTTGCGAGGGCAGTTGGAATTATGGGGGGCACTGGTCACTGAAGCAATCGATGGACCTTCTGCCCTGCGGGTGATGGAAGAGCAGCAGCAAGCTTTTCCGGTAGCCATTTTAGATATGCGGATGCCCGGCATGGATGGCGCTGAACTTGGCAGGACTATCCGTGCCGATAGTCGCTTTGACGATACCCGGTTGATTATGATGACCTCGCTCAGTGGGCGGGGTGATGCAGAGTTTTTTGCTGATATAGGTTTTTCGGCCTATTTTCCCAAGCCCGCCACGTTGACGGATTTACATGATGCCTTGGCAGTGGTGCTTACCGGCGGGGCAGCGCTGGAGACAGCCAAGCCACTGGTGACTCATCACCACCTGAGAAGCTTGGTCCATGCAGAGCAATTGGGCAGGATCTTATTAGTAGAGGACAATCATATTAACCAGGAAGTGGCGCTGGGCATACTCGAGCACCTGGGCTACACCACGGGTGTGGCGAGTAATGGTATTGAAGCGATTAAAGCGTTGCGCAATGCGCCGGATGGGGTACCGTACCAGCTGGTGTTAATGGATTGTCAAATGCCTGAGCTGGATGGGTATGCAACCACTAGGCGAATTCGTTCGGGGGTGGCAGAGGTTCCCAATCAGGCAATTCCCATCATTGCGATGACAGCGAATGCCATGCGCGGCAATAAGGAAAAATGCCTTAATGCCGGGATGAGTGATTATCTTGCGAAGCCCATCGATGAAGATATGCTGGACATTAAGCTTAAACAGTGGTTGTCAGGACCTGCTGAGAAAAGTCAGGAGTCGGATGATATGATGTCTGACATAGCTTCTGTGAGGAATGACAACACCGTCAATGACGGCGATAAACCGTTGCAAGTCTGGGATAAAGACGATGCGTTATCACGTTTGCGTGGACGTGTTGATCGCTTGATGATGTTGGCGGAACTGTTTCCAGATGAAACCGCTTCCTACATGGAGAATTTACAGCAGGCGGTGGACCAGGGTGATAATGAGCAGGCGCGAGCCATTGCTCATACCTTAAAAGGGGTCGCGGGTACACTGAGTGCTCAAAAGCTACAGGCGGTGGCAGAGCGTATGGAGCATTCAGCCGCTGCAGAGGATTCGAGCACCGTCAGCGCGTTGTTCCCCGATCTACAACAACAGTACCAGCACTTTAGCCAGTTACTGGAACAAGACCATGCAGAATACAAAATGTTGGCGCAGGAAGGGGGCGACAGCAGCGCAAAAGAGGTTATAGATTTGAATGTTTTTCTGCCGCAGTTGGCGGATCGATTGCAAGAGGGGGATTATATTGATCCCGCTGAGTTAAACAAAATCTCAGCTCTATTGACGCAAGCAGAAGCCAGGGAGATTCTGGAGGGCTTGCGCGTACAAATCAGTTGCTTTGACATTGAGGGTGCGCTGAAAAGTATTAAGGCGTTGGGTACGTTTCAGGATATAGCCGTTAAAATGTAAGGACAGCTCTATTAATGAGGGTGCAAAAGTAGATCCAGAGCTACCAAGTAGCACAACTATATTATTGACTGCCAGGGTAAAAAAACGCTGTAATTTTAGGTTGTTTTGGCTAAATGTGATTTGCGTAAAATCTGCAGACATGGAATAACTGGATGCCCGCCTTTGCGGACATGACGAAAAGGGAGACTTTTGCGGCACCCTCATTAATAGAGCTGCCCTTAAGTAGTGGGTGAAGAATCTTGACAATAGAAAAACCTCAACTGTTGATCGTTGATGACTCGCCGAGCAATATTCAAGTCCTTGCGCAAATGTTAAGCGATGACTATTGCATCAAGGTGGCAACCGATGGTGCGCGTTGTCTGGAATTGGCCGTTGCCGATCCCAGTCCCGATTTAATTTTACTGGATGTTGATATGCCCGGCATGTCCGGCTATGAGGTCTGCCAGCAACTCAAGGCGCAGGATAAAACCAGTGCCATACCGGTTATTTTTATTACCGGTATGGTTCGAACCGAGGATGAAGTCTATGGTTTTGAACTGGGAGCGATCGACTATATCACCAAGCCCTTTCACCCGGTCATTGTTGAGGCGCGGATTAAAACCCATATTACTATCAAACGGCAGAGTGACGAACTAAAACGCATGGCGATGAGAGATCAACTGACTAATCTCTATAATCGTCATTACTTAATGGATGCCGCATCGAAGAAAATGGCCAGAGCGAAGCGTCATTCTTTCCCGCTAAGTATGATCGTTATTGATATTGATCTGTTTAAAAACATCAATGATAAGTACGGCCACATGGTGGGTGATGCGGTATTGCGCGATATTGCTAGTCTGTTAGATGGTAGTTGTCGGAAAGAGGATTTTGTTGCTCGTTTTGGTGGGGAAGAGTTTGTGTTTATATTGGATCATTGCGATCTTGCAGATTGCTTGAACAAGGCGGAGGTGATCCGCTGTGCTGTAGAAACACTTAACCCCCAGGGTATAGCTGTTACGGTCAGTCTGGGGGTAACTGTTTTACAGCCCGATGATACGGATTTTGATTGTTTTTTTAATCGAGCAGATGCAGCTGTCTATGCCGCCAAGGCAGATGGCCGCAATTGTGTCAGTAGCAGTAGCATGGATTATAATCCACCATTGTTACCGGTTTAGGACTAGTCCCAACATGAATGGCACTTACCTTAAGGCTGAACAACGAGTAAGCGCCTTGAATCCGCTGTTCTACGCTGAGCCCACTTTCGGTTGGAACCCCACGCCCTTAAGTAGGCTCAGCGTAGAACAGCTACTCCAGTGGTACCCGGATACCGCACAGTCTAGCCACCCTCGGTAGTCTAAGCCCTCACCAGGGCGTGGGGTTCCAACCGAGTGAGGGTAGTGACTACCGAGGGCGGCGGGATACTACCGTCGCAAGCCGTTAACAGCGCTGCCCTTAAGTCAGTGCCATTCGTCCCAACATAACTTGAGTATCCGGGTATTCAGTCGCGGGCCTGCGAACGCAGGAATATACTGATATTTCAAGTTCGAGCAACGCAGCTGGGCGGGATGAATGGACAGCTAGATACTCAAGTTATGTCGGAACAAACTCTTAAGTATAGCCTTTTAGGCTTGATCTTATACTGTTGATAGCTGCTGCTGATAAAATTTAGCCGTTCGGTTAGTGTGATTAACCGTTGCTCGCAATGATGGTAAAAGTCAATGGAATAGTCAGTTCGAAGTAGTCATTCCAATTGCACCTGCGGTAGATAAAACTACTTTAACCCATGAAGAATAACAAACGGCCCGCTAAGCGAGCCGTTTGTTGGTACTGAGGTGGTGTTATTCGCTGGTTTGCAACTCGCCAGCAATCACTTTAGGCGCACCACTAACCACTGGCATGTTACCAATATCGGCACTGCCCGTAGTTGCGGTGGGTACAGCAACTGTTGGGGCACTGATGGTCAAGGCTGAACACTGGCCGTTAGCATCTGCCATGACGCCCTCGATGCTGCGGGCTTTTACCACATACTCATTATTAGCTCCGACCAGGGTGCCGTCAGCAAGATTGAATAGCGGTGTATAGCGTTCGTCATTTTGGCTATGGGGAATGCCCCAGAAATCGCCGTTACCCCCGTAGGATAGCATAAGGACCATGCCGTCATGTGCACCGGCATTGCCAGTACGGTCATTGCTGTTGCTATGACGATAAGTAAACTGCAGAGGCTTGTCGAAGGAGACAATAGTACCGTTGACATCTTTGACGGAGGCCATCTGGTTCCATTGATCGAGGCCGGTTTCCCAGGTATAGAACTCGGTCACCAGTGCGGGGTCGTAAATATCCCAGGGGTTGCTGAGACTGGCTAGTACACTGGCGATGACCAGGGTACCGGTGTTAAACCCCCAGCCGTAGGCAGAGGTGGCCAGCTGCGCTTTGGTCAGGCCAGCGGCAAAGCGTATCGGCTCACTGTTGCTGGTGCGCACTAGTGTAAAGGCGTTAGCGCCGCTATTACCAATACTGTAAGTAATGGTGTTGGCCAGATCTGTCACCGGGGGGGCGTAGGGGCTGTCCCAGTTTTGCAGATCGGTAGCGTCCAGGGTACCAGTGGGGCACTGCTCCACACAGTGCAGGGTCAGGTCGCCGTTGGCGAAAATATTACTGCCGCCGTTAATCATCTCTTCTTTAAAGAAGGTCATGGCCGTATCGCCCTGTTTGTAGATTACGCTACCACCGAGCTGGTCAGAGTGCATGTGTGTCGCTTCATTGGCATTCTGTGTCACTGCTGTGGGAGTCAACTCGGTGCGGGCTGAACCCTGTTCGTTCCAGTTCAGCCCCGCTACTTTATAGAGGCCGTCACTGTTAACACTGTCTAGGCTAGCCAGCAAGTAGCGCACCTCCCAGGACTCATAACCCTGCTGGCTGGCGGAGTCGTCCCACATCGAAAACGCGATACCGCGGGCGTCGCTAAGCGACAGGCTTTCAACGGTGTGCTTGATGAGTTTGCCGGGGGCGGTCACTACAGTGTAATTAGTGGTTTCACCGGTGTCGAAATTTTCGACGGCGATGGTGTCGCCGTTGCTGACCGCGCCATCGGACTCGGTCCAAACACCCCAGTAACCCACGTGGCCCCAGCTATCGGCCACGTCGTCGTTATTGGAGTCATAGCGGAATGACAAGCCGGAGTTCAATTCTACCCGAGCGCCGCTGACGGCATCAAAGAGGTCGTATTGGTGTACGGATTCAATAAAGGTGGTACGGCTTAAACAGCTGCCACTGTTATTTCCACTCTGGAAGGGCAGGCTGGCATAGTCGGCAGCGGATTGGACTAATACATTGTCACTATTAAAGCTAAGTGCATAGGCGTCACTCCATGATCCCCCGGTAGAGGCAGTCAGGGCACTGCCGCTGCTGCGGTCGGCGGACATCATCACACTGGCACTGTCCGTGAAGGTGCCGGTTTCTTCGGGTCCGTTGTCGCGCTGTTCCGACTCAAACAGGGTGAAACCAATGGAGCCATCAATGCTGCTGATCGTTTTCACTTCACCGCCACCCAGCTGGGTGCCGCCGTTGATATCAGTAAAGAAGTCGAAGTTAAACGTGAACTGGCCAAAGGGGTTAGTGGCCGAGGGCGCTTCGGAAATGACTGCCTTAAACTTGATGGCCTGTTCAGTTTCGTCGTCGCTTCCGATCATGCCAGGAATCCACACCGCGATCTGCACTGGTGAGGTGTCGGTGGCCCGGGTGGCATCGACCACCACTTCCATAAAGGAGGGCTGGTTGGCGGCGCCGGATGACTGGGAGGAAGCGCCGCCGCTCTCTTCTCTATCAAAACAAGCCGCATCATCGACCAGGGCCACATAGGGGCCTTGATTAACAAAATTGTTGGGGCTCATTTGTGCGGTGAAACAGAGAATGCTGTTCACCAGCTCTACTGGCTCCAGGGCGTCGTTTTCAACGTGGTATTCCTGTTCGGCGGTGCTGTAATGGGTTCCAGCATCGTTAAAGGCGGCCATTGTCAAACTACTCATGCAGCTCAACGCCAGTGCAGGGACAATGGTACGATTGAGTCGGAGAGCGCTTATTGCGTGGGTTTGCAGATTAGTTTTCATTAGTAACGACCTCCAAGCTAGTGGGCAGTTTTAGCGCTGTTGACGCTGCAGTGACAGTGGTAGTGTCGGTTGTGGTGCCACCACTTGTGTTGGCAGTGCTACTGCTACTGCCGCCTCCGCCGCAGGCTGTTAACAGTATGGTTAAGGTCATGATTGCCATGGCTTGGAATCGTTTCTGGTTCATTCTTTGCTCTCCTCATTACAATATTCGGTGTCGATTCGGTGCAGACCCAATATTGCAGCCTGCCTATCGATTGCGACATAAGGTTGCAACAACCGTGACAGAACATGTCAAAGTTCATAGAACAAAAAATCGGCAAGTTGCGGTTTTTATTACAGGGCTTTTAACCGGTTGAATTGGGAAGAAATTTTGTGGGTGGGTAGGTGGAGTCGAGTGCTTGCCAGACTGGTTTCGGGGATTGGTTGGATAGTGTGAGCGAGGTGAATTCATCGGGCGCGGGTATTAACTGACAAAAATTGCCAACTAATGCCATTGTGTTTGACAATTATTTGTATGAGAGGAAATACTTAGAAAGAGGAAGTGTTTTGCTGTATGGGGGGTAAGGAAAGTGGGGTCGCACTTACTTAAGGCTGAGCAACTAAAGAGCCTTGAGTTCGGAGCTATGAACCCGCTGTTCGCAACGCTTGGCCCACTTTCGGTTGGAACCTCACGCCCTTAAGTGGGCCAAGCGTTGCGAACAGCTACCCCAGTAGTGCCCAGATACTGCATTATTCTAGATACATTGTAGCCACTCTCGGTAGTCACTACCCTCACCAGGGCGTGGGGTTCCAACCGAGTGAGGGTAGTGACTACCGAGGGTGGCGGGCAACTCACACAAGCGCCAGAAGTCGCAAGCAATGAATAGCGCAGCCCTTAAATAAGAACTATTCGGGTCAGGCTTTAGATGGTACTTACTTAAGGGCTCACTCTGTAAACGTTAAAAACTCGGTTAATTCCTCTAGTTGCATAGATTCAATATATTTCTCAACAACGTTAATGTCGCCGGTTAAGGCCATTCCAAGTAACAAATTTTCACCATCTTCAAGGATAGATTTCACTTTGACATCAAGTAATTCCATACCTTGATCGAACGGAAACTGTATTTCCAGGTTTGATGTGTTGTCATTTTCCTTCATAGCCTTAATGGACGTTATATTGGCGATGGTTTTCATTCTAAACAGGCATCCTTGGTTACTTATGTTAGTGACAGCCCCTCTATATTTTGTATCGCCAATAAGAAATCCTGCCTGTAAAACGCAGGGATAACGGACCGCCTGTCGCAGTGGTTTTGTTTGAATCTTCTCTGGAAGAGAATTGAGTAATAGCTGACAAGGCTCTAAGTGGATTGCCATTATCGGCGACTTAAACGCATAAATTACGCCGTTGACAATCAAGCGTATAATGAGCGGTTGTTGCGCTACGAACAACTTGTCATAGCTAATATTTTCTTTGTTGAGTTGCTTGGTGGTGGGTAGGGATGTGATGAGAGTGCCGTGGTCATATCCTACTAAATACGCGCTGTATTTTACGGTATTATCTTCATTGTTGATATGAACAGTCGTTCCTATATCTAACTTGGCAGCCAGTTCTTCTCGCTTGATATCCGTAGCAATAGCCATGTACGGCCTCCATCGAACTCGACATAATTGAGGTTCGTATCTTTTAGAATAACAAATATTTCAGGTTTTGCACTGAGCAGATAATGCTCGGATAGCCTTCTGATATGTATTAACTGACAACTCATTATTTCAAAAGGCTTTTTTGCTGGAATAGTGATTGTCTAATACCCTCAGGTATTATGGTTTCACTTGCCAACAGAACAGCCTATTGAGATTGACACATTGTTGGCAAGTGAATACCTAATGTTTAGTAAGCTTCTGTTTCAATGTGTGGATCTCAGTAATTTAAGTTCGCAGAGTTGGATTTGAATGTCGAGACTAAATAGTATCGGAGGCCGGACATTAAAACGCCTGGTAAGGAATTGATGCATAGTTTGCGGGGCGTTTAACGAAATAATAACTGCAGAAAACAGCGACTCTCCGATGGTCGATGGCATCATTTTGCGTGATACAGACGAGTATTGTGATCAGAGTATATCGTTGCTGTAATACATTATCCTAGAAACAGCTAATATCGAATGTGTTCCAGGATGCACTTGTAATCGATTCCTTGCGACCATTTCTTGTGAGGTTGAGCCTGTGGTCGGGCTCTGTAAATTAAACTGTGTTGCTGCCTTATAGTGAGGGTGTATCGTTATGTATAACGTGTGGCGCAATCACCAGGCTATGCTCTTGTCGACATCGTTGCGCGGCTCGTATCTTGGCCGCAGCCAAATTTTTGTAGTAATCGGCGGCGAGGGTATCATGCTTTTTTTCTGATTGTATAATTGCCTGCTGTACCCACTCTAAGTGTTGACTCTCCATAATTAACTCCCTGAATGAATTCCATACGTTGTCTTACTGCATCAATTAAAGGTAGATGAAATGTTGGGCTGGACTCAATGTTATTTCTATACTGAATTGTAATTAAACCCTTTTTGGACATCGCGTTTTATTTTCACTCCATTATTGGTGAAAATTACCCTTGTCTTTCCAGCACTTATAACACGGGTTGTAGTGATGGGTCCAAAGTATAGATTTTTCTTTCACCAGAAAATGGGCAGCTAAAAGCCAAATAACAAGAGCAAAGCTGCAAGTCTTTTTAATCATCTTTATAACCATAAAGTTGATCCCGAAGAATGGGAAATTCCTCAGCTGCCAGGTGGCGCTAAATTTGATGTTTGCGTCCGGTTTCAATATCGACTTCAAGTAGTGACTGTTTGGACTTTCTATTGTATTCAATACGTCGCACATGACTGGTTGCTGTGCGACTATGTATTTCTTGGTGGATTGTTATGGGTTTGTCACTGGCAGGAATGGCACTGACTTAAGGGCAGCGCTGTTAACGGCTTGCGACGGTAGTATCCCGCCGCCACCCTCGGTAGTCTAACCCCTCACTTGGTTGGAACCCCACGCCCTGGTGAGGGGTTAGACTACCGA
>JAZFYA010000169.1:0-3751 GCA_036443315.1 Pseudomonadales bacterium | reverse complement strand
TTGTCCAAAACAACGGCTTTCAATCGCAAGGGCTTGTCCGATAAAAAACCAACAAAGTCTTCGATCATAAATTCACTTTGATACTGGCAGGAGACCGGAGCATAACTTAAATGCCAGCGCTCTGGCGCTATACCCCCGGTATCCCGTTGGTAAGGACGAAAAAAACCTTTAGCCTGTCCTGACTCGATCTGCCGATCCAGCCAACTGTGCAGAGGACCAAAGGGGCCATCATCGGCTACTTCTTCGCTGCTGAGCTGTACCCAATAATCTTCCGCGACTGCAGCGCGATCATAAACATCAATATCAGTTCCCCAGTGGTGCCTTGATGCTCCGGGCAACGCCGACCATCGCAGAATCGACTGCACCTGCTGCCAACTAGAGAGCGACATCATATCCAAGGGCTGCCCCTGTTTATCCAGCACAGGGCGCTTACCCGTCGCCTTGTCATTCCAAATAGCGAGCTGCCGGGCAAAATCCCTATAGCCACTGGCGATAGCAAGATCAAAACCCGCCTCTTTTGCATCAGCCCGCAGGTCCAGGTACGGCTGCAGCGCCTGCTGGTGAATAGCCCCATATAAAGAATGGTTTTCAATCAAGCTATCATCCTGACCTGTAAGGTGTTGCAGGCGGGACTGCGGTGACATTAAACGCCCTCTATCAATAATAGTTTATTGATCTATTAAGGAATATGTATTATAACTTCAACCTGTATCCAAAATTAATAATAACAGCATAACAAGGAACCACCATGCAAACTGATTTGCTCGAACTTAAAAACCTAGGTAACACCTCCATCCACTGGCTTGGAACGATCGGCATTCACAACGTTGAGGATCTGAAAGATAAAGGCGCAGTGGAAGCCTATGCAGAAATTAAGCAACGGGGAATTCGCGTCTCTAAGGTCTTGCTCTATGCACTTCATGGTGCGATGAACGACACTTATTGGAACGAGCTGGACGAAATAACCAAGCAACAGCTAGTCGAGCAAGCCGACAGGCTATGTAGAACGACTGACACGGCCTAGGAGCCTGACCGAGAATAGCAAAATCAGTCATTTTGTAAAAATTAATTCTTTATTTATCAACAAGTTAAAAATCCAGTTTTGCAAAAAAACGAGTTCTCGGTCAGCCTCCTAGACAGTTATCCGAGAAATATTTCTCCCTACAACATCCGCAATGAGTGCAGTGTATTAAACAGACGCAGGAGATGACGGCTTGCTGCGTGTGTATGCACTTTGCTTTTTCCAACAATACGACTTAGGATAATGCCATAGACGATGCGGCTTTATCAAACAGCAAAAACATTTTTTCAGCCCCGTGAATTTTTGCCACAGGTAAATTCTCTCCATTCATCCAGCCTTCAACAGCTTGCTTTTTTCGCTCTCCTGCTACCAAAAAGCAAACGACCCTCGCTTTACATAGTGTCGCATAGCTAAGGCTGATTCTTTCGCTCGGCGGCTTCGGCGAATTATGCACAGCGACCACAACCTGTTCAGAATGAACATGCCCAGGAAATAAGCTGGCGGCATGACCATCATCTCCCATCCCCAATAAGGCCAGATCTATGGGTAGCAGATGATCTATGCGTTTGCCATAGTTAGTGGCAGTATTCTCGGTGCCTTGTTCAATAGCAGGAGTAAGCTCAATAGCTGGAACATGGTGGTTTTTTTCTGGAAAACCAACTTTTGCTAACCAGCACTCTTCCACCATTGTGGAGTTTCTTTCACTATGACCATCCGGCAAACAGCGTTCATCACCATAGATAAGATGCCATTTGCTCCAGTCTTGATCGGTTTCGGCAAGCTGCTGATATAACGATTTAGGCGTTGTACCTCCCGCCAGTGCTAAAACAAATCGGCCCCTTTGGTCAATTGCCTCACAGGCTTTTTGCAGCACCAGTTCAAGTGCCGCTGCCGCGACTTGATGGCAGTCCTCATAGACTCGGAGCTCTAAGTCTGGCTGCTTAACTCCTCGATAGTCAGCGCCTCGATATTCAAAGAACGGTGTCATTATTTGTTTGTGCCTATTGATATCAAGTGATATCAAGTTGAGTCTTTATAGTCTAAATTAATGCTGTGTCTCCAGCGTAAACCTTCATGATGAAAGAGACGACGTGAATTGATTGGCCCCCATGTGCCAGCCTGATAGGAGTCGATATGCTTGTCTTCTGTTGTCCAAACTTTGAGCACAGGATCGACAATACGCCACGCCCATTCGATTTCATCCCAACGCAGAAATAGCGATTGATCACCTTCAATGACATCAAGCAGAAGATCTTCATAGGCATCGGTCATTTTTTCACCACTGGAGCGAAAGCCCGCATCCAAGCTGGTTGTACGGGTACGCATTTCCAGACCTGGCTCTTTTACGGTCATTTCGAGGTGCAAACACTCTTCAGGCTGAATGCCAAGTATTAACCAGTTATGGCTGGCTGTATCGACACCAGTGCCCTGAAAAAAATGCTGCGGGGGTTGTTTGAAGCAAATGGAAATCATCGATTGTGTTTCTTGCATGCGTTTGCCTGTGCGTATATAGAACGGCACACCATGCCAACGCCAGTTGTCGATATACAGTTTTAAAGCTGCATAGGTTTCAGTAACAGAGTTATCGGGAATACCCTCTTCTTGAGTATAAGCACAGGCAGTTTTCCCTTCAATCTTCCCTGCCCCATATTGAGCGCGATAGGCATAAGCATGCACTTGGTTTTGCGCAATTGGCCTGATAGATTTTAGTATCTTTACTTTTTCATCACGCATGTCCTCAGCCGCCATAGAGACCGGTGCTTCCATGGCAATCAGTGTCAGCAGTTGCATCAGATGACTTTGAATCATATCTCTTAAGGCTCCAGACTGGTCATAATAATTGCCACGCTTGCCAATCCCTACGCATTCACTGTGGGTAATTTGAATATGGTCAATGTAATTGCGGTTCCACAGTGGTTCCATTAGCAGATTGGCAAAGCGAAAGACCAAAACATTTTGTACCATGCCCTTAGCTAGATAATGATCAATACGAAAGACCTGCCTTTCTTCAAGCCTGCTGGAAATTTGTTTCTGTAAAGTCTGCGCACTTTTCAAATCGTAACCAAACGGTTTTTCAATAACTACTCTGCGCCAACCATGGCTTTCATTGAGTAACTGATGTTTACTGAGCCGATCTATAACAGCGGCAAAATCCTGGGGTTTAATGGCCATATAAAAGGCCATATTTTTTATATGATGATGTTCAAGATGAGCAGACAGTCTCGCGTACATGGTTTGATCTTCCAGATCTCCTTTAAAATATTCAATATGCGCAGAGAATTTTTTCAGAACATGGTCGTCGACAATGCCCCTAGCTTTTTCAGCAACCCAGGTTTGTATTTTTTCTATATAAGTGTCATTGGACCAGTCTTGCCTACCACAGGCGATGATGCGCAAGCCCTTGGTTAATTTACCCGCCTGTTCAAGGTGATACAGGGCGGGCATTATTTTTATCCGGGAAAGATTACCGGCAGCCCCAAAAATAATAAACGTACAATCCTGGCCCATAAGTTTTTGTCCCAACTGTTGACATCTCTATACCCAAAGCGTTTGGACTTTAGGTCATTGGTCATTCCCGTGTAAGAAGGTGTTGCAAAAGCTTTTTCAGGGTGCGGAAGTAGGTCCAGTGGCGCGTTGCCTGTTATGCCCAATTAGAACGCGTTGTTAGCTTGCCAACCTGACCGACGTTGTTGAGCGAGCACTGTTTGAGCGTCTTTTAGCGAGTTGCGC
>JAZFYA010000168.1:0-4161 GCA_036443315.1 Pseudomonadales bacterium | reverse complement strand
GGTTTGATAAAAGGAGTAAAACCAAACTTAAACGCATGAAAATATATCATCCAAAAGAAAAGATAATACTAATAGACAAAAAGGCGTACAACGCAATAAAACGCAAGGTGATTGGCTTGGTGCCTGGGTGGGTGTAAATAAGCGATGAAAATTGAATTATTTAACATAGACTGCATGGAATATATGGCAACCCAGCCTGACAATGCTTTTGACTTGGCCGTTGTAGATCCGCCCTATGGAAGAAATGAACATGGCGGCATAGACCGTACTCGTAGCGTAAAACAAAAAAACGGTAACATCTTGTATTGCTCCGATGGTGGCTATGAAAAGAAGGATTGGGACAGAGCTCCTCCAAAACCTGAGTATTTTGCCGAACTTGCTCGAGTATCAAAACATCAGATTATTTGGGGCATGAATTATTACGATGTGCCGTTAGTAGGAGGGGCTATCGTATGGGACAAGGTGAACGATGGCAGTCACCAGAGCCAGTGTGAAATTGCGTACTGCAGTCTAAATAACAAAGTAAATATTGTGCGCTATATGTGGCGTGGAATGATGCAGGGCGAGTCCATACATAATGGTACGAAACAGCAAGGCAATAAAAGATTGAATGAAAAACGGATTCACCCAACACAAAAACCAGTAAAACTTTACGAATGGCTTTTAACTAAACACGCAAAAAAAGGCCAAAAAATACTCGACACTCACCTAGGCAGTGCTTCCAGCGCCATAGCTGCTCATTATTTTGGTTGTGATTTTGTAGGTTGTGAGCTGGATTCAGATTATTACAGCGCAGCGCAGATTCGTTTTGATGAAGAGACTAGCCAACTGGCAATTTTTGGCTAGCTAATCCATTGGAAAAAGGAGGGTTGAAGAATGATTGAGTTTGTGATTGGTTATGTATTTATTGGGGTTTGTACAAGTTTTTCTGTGTACAGTTTAGTTGATAAAAATTTACTTGCATCAATTCTTGTTGGGATGTTATGGCCGATGTCTTTCACCATAAGAATAATCAATAAATTTTTATACTGAGGTCAGTATGAAATATGGAAACACAGAAGAATACAACGCTCAGCAGAGACATTACAGGATTCTTGAGATATCTGCTGGCGTGGCAATGGCGCTTATTGTTGCAGCGTTAGGTATTTGCCTTTATGCATTTATAGGCCCATGGGTGGTTATTTAGATGACAATAGAAAGGGAAGTCAGCATACGCTGACAATTGTTAAAGACTAGCGGAGTATTGCAGTATGATGACTTTCTCCCCAGGAGCATACAAGATGCACATGATTTATTGGGCAGAATGGCGCGAGAACAAAGATGAAGTTTGTGTGGTTGGACTGGGTAGCTCCAGTGGTGCAGTGTTACGTAGCGCAGCGGGTGTTGCTGGATCGGGTAAGGGGCCGCTTATGTTTAAGCCTAATGGTGATAGATATCCGATGGAGAAGCCACTTACCGCCACGGGGAAAAGCAAACATTGTTCTCATGCAAATATATTAATTGATACTTGTGAAATAGAGCAAAAAATTGACGATGCTGTAAAACATATCGGCGAAGACCATGAGTTAATCTCTAGCTGTATATTTCAGGAATTTATATTTGGTGGAACGCAAGATGAAAAGTCTGCACAGCTTGGAATGTCAGTACACCAATATCGCAAAAAACTCGCCGAAGGAAAAAAAATGATTATTCTTCTGCTTAAGACGCGCAAGAGAAGTGTTGCGTAACCCATTGAAATAACTGTAAATATATACAGCCTATAAATAAAAACAGTAAAAGCTTGACATAAAACCTGCGCAGGTTTATTGTAAATTCTGATATGTTGGTATAAGTGACCTCACACACCTAGCTAACATATAACAAATAAGGATATGTCGCGCGACAGCCGCGACATATCTCATTGTTGAGCAAGCCCGGCCAGTTTTCATTCTGCTTATTAATAGCAAATATATTTTTGCAGGATTAGGGCAATAACATCCCTGAATTGAAGAGCAGTTTTTGCCGGGCGAGCGAAAGCCATCACCCGGCGTGGGTGATTATCACAAGGATTTTATTTCATAGAATATAAAGCACTCCTGTGTTTAGTGTGTGTCGGTTTTTGTCGCAGTCGTGCGCTTAGCCTGACCGCCAGGCTGGACCAATAAAGGCGATAATTTTCATCGCCACTTTACAGGCAGGGCAGCTGAATGATGGTCTGGGTTGCCTATGCATGGGTTCGATAAATAGTCCTAAAATACGTTGCACTAGCGACAGTAGCTTTTTCGCATTGCCATGCAAAAAACCGTAGTCTCTGGTACGTCGAAACCCTTTGGGTAGTACATGTTGTAACAGTAGCCAGAGGAAGTCTTCTCCCAGCATTGTCCGGGTTTGCGTTTTTTTAGATTGGCTATCCGTATAGCGAAAGGTGATCTTCTTACCGTCATCAGCCACGATATTTTTTTCACTGATAACTCCTCGATAGAGATAGCGTGATAAATACTTCAATGCCGGCTTTCCTTTTCCCACGTGAGTACAATCAACGACCCACTTGCTCGGTATCTTGTTGGGTAGGGGCAGTCCTGCTTCCTTCAGTGCTTCCAGGAGCCGCGCCCGAAAGACCTTGGCTAAGGCAAATTCATTGAACAGGTATTTGCCTTTCATTTTCTTCCATTGCCGCCGTTTGGTATTAATGCAGCCACCAGGGATGACTACATGGACATGGGGGTGATAATCGAGTCGTCGTGAGTGGGTATGCAATACGGCTGTCATGCCCATAGCAGCACCGAGTTTCTTAGCTTTGATAGCAAAGTCTTTCAAGGTACTCGATGCGCAGGCAAAGAGCGCGTTGTACACGACTTGTTGATGATAAAAAGCCAGTTGCCGCAGTTCATAGGGTAAGGTAAAGGTTGCCATAAAATATTCCACGGGCAGGAGTTTTTGGTTCTGTCGCTCTAACCACTGTGTGGTTTCATAGTGCTGACAACAGGGACAACTGCGATGACCGCATGAATGAAAACACCGCTGTTGTAAATCACAGGTTTGACACTGAAGTAGCATCTCGCCATAGCGTTCAGTACGGCATGCCATAATGGCATCCAATGCCCTGCGCTGACCTTGGGTTATTTGAGATCCATAGCGCGTCTGCAACGCGCTCTGGTAGTACTCAACAATTGAGGCGAGTTGCATCGTTCACCCCCTTGTTATTTTTCAGAGCTACGAGAAGGCGGCTCACCATTTTGTTAATAAAGGCGTGAGTATTTTGCTGCGTCGTGTCAGTGAGCTGTGTGTAAAGTGCGGTGGTTTTGGGGCAGGTATGGCCGAGTTCGTTTTGAATTGCACGGAGATTCAAGCCTTCTTCGACTAAATGGGCACCATAGCAATGGCGAAACGAATGGGGGCTTATGGATTTACGGATACCACGGCTGCTGACAATGGCCTTGACAGCTTTTTGTACACCGCCACGGTCCATATGTTTTGTTGCTTGATGCCGTTCCTCGTGGCTTTTCCCAGCGGGAAAAATAAGCCTCGGGTTGTGGTGTGAGCGCCAATATTTGCGTAAAACACACAAGGTATAATCGGGTAATTTAACATAGCGGTTAACCACATGGATGTGGTGTATGCAGGTTTTGCAGGAGCAAAAACCTGTCTTTGCGACCTTTTGCATTGCGAATATGAATACGCACGGACTGTGCATCTATATCGCCTATTTCGAGATTCAACGCTTCTCCCAGGCGTAATCCCATTGTATAGAGGGTAATAATATACGCTTGATAGCGTGGTTCAGAGGCCACTCGGATAATATTGGCTATTTCTTGATGCGTGAGGATATCCGGTAGACGCCTAGTGGTGGGAGGCTTGATAATATCCACCCACTTCCACTGACGATCCAGGACATGTTTGTAGAAAAATTGTAGGCCATTACGATCTACTTTGACGGTACTCCAGGAACGGGTACTCACGAGCGATAAAAAGTATTCCTTAAGCTCTTCAAGGCTAAGTTTATCAGGGCAACGATCAAAGAACTTGGTTATTCGACGGACTGCGTGGCCGTACCTGTCAATGGTTGAATCGCTTTTACCTTGGCGCCGTAATGCGCTAAGATGCTTGCGGTACAGGGCTTCATAGCGTTTTTGCTCTGCCTTTTTCATGGTATATTCCTCTTTGTAGTCCACACTCGGAAGT
>JAZFYA010000167.1:0-6044 GCA_036443315.1 Pseudomonadales bacterium | reverse complement strand
AGATGCCACCTCTACCGATTTCCATTGACTTTTGGGCCGCATACCACCTTTTTTGACTTTCATTCAGCGTCCCAAAAATTATATTCCACTCATCATTTATATCTTCTTTCATGAATAGAGAAGATAGGCCAGATCATAATATTGTTCAAGTTATTTCCTTACAGACCCTAAGTAAGTGCCATTCGAGTCAGGTTGTACAATTCACATTGATGGGGATTTCAGCTGGAGGGTAGATTTCATTCCGCTATATTTTTCTCGATTCTAGTTCCCTATCCTAACCACCTGTATATCAGGGTCGCGATTGCCTCCTGCCTCGACCAAGCGATCTAAATAATCCTGCCACCAGTTATCCTTGTTTGTGCATAGTTGGTAAAAATAATTCCAGGAAAAAATTCCGGTATCGTGGCCATCGCTAAACGTTAATCGCAGCGCATAATTCCCCGTAGGCTCAATGGTATTGATGGTGATGTGCTTTTTCCCTACCTGTAAAACTTCCTGTCCGGGTCCGTGACCTTTGACTTCGGCTGAGGGTGAATACACGCGCAAATATTCGCAGCTGAGCTTATAGCGTTCATTATCGGAATAAATTAACTCCAGTATTTTAGTTTTCTGGTGTAGTTCGATTCCGGTTGGGATGGGGGCAGTATCATTCATCATATTTTTTGATTGCACCGTTTACAAAATAAAACGGCTTAAATCCTCATCTTTAATTAATTCGCCAAGTTTGTCATTGACGTAACGTTCATTGATGGATAATTGCGTACCGCTTTTATCGGTGGCATCAAAAGATACTTCATCTAGCACGCGCTCCATTACAGTATGCAAGCGGCGAGCGCCAATATTTTCGGTGCGCTCATTGACCTCCCAAGCGGTTTCAGCAATACGGAGGATGCCATCTTCAGTAAAGCTGATTTGCATACCCTCAGTATTTAGTAGTGCTTGGTATTGTTCTGTTAACGATGCGTTAGGTTCGGTGAGAATGCGCTGAAAATCTTCTGCCGACAAGGCATCAAGTTCAACGCGGATCGGTAAGCGGCCCTGTAATTCAGGAATTAAATCGGAGGGTTTAGACAAATGAAAAGCACCGGAGGCGATAAATAAAATATGGTCAGTTTTGATCATGCCATGTTTGGTGCTGACTGTACAACCTTCAATTAATGGCAGTAGATCCCGCTGTACGCCTTCCCGAGAAACATCGGCGCCAGTTCCTTCGGAACGTTTGGTGACTTTGTCCAGCTCATCGATAAATACAATACCGTTTTGTTCGGCGGTATTAACGGCGCGGGATTTTAAGTCATCTTCGTTAATCAGCTTGGCTGCTTCCTCTTCCTGAATTTTATACAGCGCTGCTTTAATGGTCATTTTGTTAGTTTTTTTCTTGCCCCCTCCTATGTTGGAAAACATGCTTTGCAGCTGGTTAGTCATATCTTCCATACCAGGGGGTGCCATAATTTCCACCCCGAAGGGGGCGGCGCTAACTTCGATCTCTATTTCTTTATCGTCTAGTTCGCCTTCCCGTAGTTTTTTGCGGAACATCTGGCGGGTTGAGCTTGCCTTGTCTTCTTTGTTGTCTCTGGCGGGGGAAATCAATACATCTAATACTCTGTTCTCTGCAGCGTCGGCGGCACGGTGTTTCACTTTTGCCACTTCTTGTTCTCGCAACATTTTGATGGAGACGTCCACCAGGTCGCGCACGATGGATTCAACATCCCGGCCTACATAACCTACTTCTGTAAACTTGGTCGCTTCTACTTTAATAAACGGTGCGTCGGCTAGTTTGGCCAAACGGCGCGCAATTTCAGTTTTTCCGACACCGGTAGGTCCAATCATCAAAATATTTTTTGGGGTGATTTCAGCGCGTAAATCTTCGTCCAGTTGCATTCGGCGCCAGCGATTGCGCAGAGCAATGGCAACGGCGCGCTTGGCTTTGTTCTGGCCAATAATATGTTTGTCTAGTTCGTGAACAATTTCTTTTGGGGTCATTTGTGACATGTTAAAACCTTCGACTTAATCTTGATGTAAAATGGATCTCGGTCCACCTTTTTCATAGTTAGATTTTGATGGATCAAGATCCACCCTACAGCTCATTCGGATTCTAACTAAATACCTTATTGGCGGGATAAATTCCACCCTACTCGCAATTTAATACTTCAATGGTGTGATTGTAGTTGGTAAACACACAAATATCGCCAGCAATGGTTAAGCCTTTTTCTACAATATCTCTAGCGCTTAGATCGGTGTTATCCAACAGGGCCTTGGCGGCGGACTGGGCAAAAGGACCACCGGAACCGATAGCGATTAAATTATCTTCCGGTTCTATCACGTCACCGTTGCCAGTGATGATCAGGGAAGTGTCTTTATTGGCAACAGCCAATAAAGCCTCTAGTCGGCGCAATGATCGCTCGGTACGCCACATTTTGGCCAGCTCTACGGCGGCGCGGGTCAGGTTGCCCTGATATTTTTCCAGTTGGGCTTCAAATAGTTCAAACAGGGTAAAAGCATCGGCAGTACCACCAGCAAATCCAGCCACAACCTCCTCATTGTAAAGTCGTCTAACCTTGCGGGCATTACCTTTCATGACGGTGTTGCCTATGGAAACTTGACCGTCACCGCCGATCACAACTGTGCCGTTGCGGCGGACCGAGAGAATAGTGGTGCCTCGATATTGCTCCAAGATGGTGTCCTCGTTTGGATGCGATGTTTTGACTATAGATCAAGATGTTATATGGGGGTCAGGATAGCGAATTCAAGGTCTTGGCCGTTTGATTTGAATGGTGTTTACAGAAGGGCGCCGAAGAAGACTTAGGTTGTTTACTTGCTCTAACCTGAGTACTAATACCTTAACTGTGCATCCAGTTGATCCACCACCTCTGCCCAATCAGAATCTTGTTCCAGTGCTTCTTGAATAAACTGTGCCTGTCCCGCCGTCCAGAAGGCCGCTTGCTCTAGTGGGATATTATGAGGTAGGTGATTGTTGGCAATAAATGCTTCGATAGAGGTGCTGTTATTGGAAAGGCCCAGTTGTTGAAACAAAGATTCGAGGTTGTGGCTGGATGTATCCATCTTTTTCTCCGGGGTATAAGGTAAGGGTATAGGCAAATGCGGGTGCTAAAAATCTAGTCAAGCCATGCTTTTACGATAATATCTTTAGTGCGATATCCCGAAAAGTCATGGAAGGCTTGCTTAGAGTTAACATAAGTATAGCGATAACCCTCCGCTTACTTAGTGAGGAAAATACTATGAACAGGCAGTGTTATTCCTCAATTGAAAAAATGGTTCTGCCACTGATTGATGGTCATATACTCAGTTTAAAGGCGACATCATTTGATTAAGTCGGGGGTTTTGAGTCGGTTTCTCGCTAGTACAGCCAGGTTTGGTCTATTTTCCTACCGTAATGACCCACAGGGGATCTTTGAGGTAAATGCCATCTTCTGGATTAGGTGTTGATTTATCAATACCTGTTTTGGACCATGCCGCGCTGTTGGCAATCCCAAATGAACGGAGATATATCAGAGAAAAGCCGGGTAGGCCGGGAGGGTTTGATCCAGTTCTTTTCAGGTGAGGTGTCATTTCTCAGCGAGCAAGGTATCGTATAGCCAGCCTCGAGAATCCATTCCGTCTAGGGTGATTTGTGTGCATCAGGTTACGCAGAGGCTTAGGGTTCATTATCCTAAACATATGTTTTAACTTGCCAACACGTTGTAAATCTCAATATACTATTTTGTTGGCAAGTTAAAACATCTCAGAAAAAACAGTTGCATCTAGGGCCTGCGACGCGCTTTTCGCGGAGTGTTTTGGGTACTGCGGACGTCCAGTGTATTGATTTCTTCATAGATAACTTTTTAATGTGAAAATAAGGGCGCTTTTTTGGGTAGTTTGACCTTATTGGCATGGATGTCATGTATGCAGAAAATGCAGGAGCAATTTTCTGTCACCGTTAGGGTGACACCCAATGGTCAGGCTAAGCGGGGTGAGCTCAACAGCTTTCGCCAAAATTTTCAAAAAAGGCTCTACCATCAGCACCTTAGACACCCTTGTTACGATGGGCCTGCCCCGTGAGTTGGGTATCAACTGCTTTTTCCAGGGTTATGGGGTTTCCCGAGCTGCTGCCACTGTTGTCCAGGTTAGACTATTGTTAGTCAAGACCGGGTCGAATAGCACTGACTTAAGGCTGAACAACTAAAGAGCCTTGAGCCAAGTGTTGCGAACAGCTACTCCAGTGGTGCCCGGATACTACTTTTTCCAGGATTATAGGGGCCATCCACGGTAGTCACTACCGAGGGTAGCGGGTCACCACACAAGCACAGAGGTCGCAAGCAATGAATAGCGTTACTCTTAAGATAAGTGCCATTTAGGTCAGGATTCAATATATTAAGGCTACGGTTGTTTTTGCTTGTCGATATAGCTGCTATGGATAAAGTTTACTCGCTGATAGCCGATACAGGCTTTGCTTGCTAAAAGCTCTTCGGATTCAACGTGAATCAATACAGGTATTTAATATGTGGTGGAAATATAAGAAAGAAGCTGCACAATGGCAGGCTAAAGCAGAGAATTTTCAGTCCGCACTGGATGTGTTGGAGAAAGAGCGCGATGAGCTAAAACGTCGGGCTGAGGAACTGGAAGAGCAGCAAAAAGCGCATAGTGATGAAGAGACAACTAAACAAGAGGTTCAGGCGCTGTGGTTGCGTAGTGGTGAGGCGCTAAAAGAAGTGCGAGAAGGTATTGTCCATTCCGCGTTGCAGCTCAATGAAGAAAAAAATAAAACCAAAGAAACCTCTTCGGTCTTTAATGACAGCAGTGTAGTGTTAGGCAATATTCAGGCGGAAGTGTCGGGTATTGACGAGAAGGCTGCCCGCAGCTGTGAAAATATAGATCGGTTGAAATCCCTTTCCGAAGACATCGTCAAATTTGTTGAGGTTATCAACAATATATCCGAACAGACCAATTTATTGGCGCTTAACGCCGCTATCGAAGCCGCGCGAGCCGGTGAGCAGGGAAGAGGGTTTGCTGTGGTGGCGGATGAAGTACGAACACTGGCACAGAGGGCCGGAGAGGCAGCATCGGAAATCAGTTCGCTGGTTGATAGTATTGGTGCTGAAACCTTGAGCACGGATCAACAGATCCGCGATGTTTCAGATGATTGCAGATTGATCGCCGACTCCACTGAGAATATTTTGCAAACCGTCAATACGGCACTGGAATTGGCTCGTCATATGCAGACGGTGATTAGCAGTTCCGCTAGCGGTGGTTTAGTCCAGGCGGTCAAAACGGAAATTATTGTTTGGAAGCTTGATGTGTACCGGGTGGTGATGGGCTTGTCGGATCAGTCTATTGAGGAACTGTCCGACTACAGCCACAGTTATTTATGGCAATGGTTGCAGGGCGATGGCAGCCAGCTAAGTGGTGATCTACGCAGTTATAATGATATAGAAGAGCCCTTTCTGCAGGTCAATCGTTTAGGTGTCGAGGCCTTAAATTATACATTGGTTGATGATAACGAAACAGCTTTGCGTGCGTTGCACAATATGGAAAAAAATAGTGCTCAACTCATGGTGATATTGTCGCGTTTGGAGCAGGAGTTAAATGGGTTATAGCGATTCTGAGGTGAGAAACAAAAGCGATTTCGGTGCAGCCTTCAGATACATGAAGGCATTTAGTGCCACTGTTTAGACTTGATTTAAGCGTTGTAAATTAATAAGGCTACAGTAGCTTAAATCAGCTAGAGTTTAGAGTTTCAGCAAGGAAATTATAACAAAAATTTCAGCGTGAGCACTCCGGGCCTGCAGGACAATTAACACTGTGGCCGGTCGCAAGCTGGTTGGTCTTTGCGGCTGCTGCGGAACTCGCTGCGCTCAGACAGTCCTCGCTAACAACGCCGCAAACACCAACCAACTTAAACGCGCCCTGATTGGCCACAGTGTCAATGGTCCTGCAGGCCCTAGCATCGTGCCCTATTGAAGACATTAGTTTCTTCCACCTAGATTTTAGAGTCCCAGGAGGAAAAAAAAGCAAAAAACTTGACATAGAGGGCGCGGCCTTCAGAA
>JAZFYA010000166.1:0-24737 GCA_036443315.1 Pseudomonadales bacterium | reverse complement strand
AAACCCTCATATTACTCTACCCGATCAAGGCTTTGGGGGATTTAAAAGCTGAAGCTAACATCAATTTAGAAATTTGTGGTGAAGGCGAGGAAGAACCGTATTTGGTCGGCCTGGCAAAAGAATTAGGCATTGATGATAGTGTTCAGTTTAATGGTTTTCAGTCATCTATAAATCAGTATATGGCTAAATCCGATTTATTAATTCTGCCCAGTTTGTATGAGGGTATGCCTAATGTGGTTGTTGAAGCGCTGGCATATTCGGTGCCGGCATTGGTTTCAAGTATACCTGCGCATACCCTATTATTTACTTCAGGCGAAGTAGAATTTTTTGAAAATGATAATGTCGACTCTCTAACTAAAAAGTTAAAAACGATTTTCCGGGGTGAAATAGACCTACGCAAATCGTTGGATCATGCTCGCAAATTTGTTGCATCGCGAACTGTTAATTCAATTGCAACGCAGTGCCTAGCGTATTACGATGGCGTTATCAGGGGTAAAAACTAAAGTGGACAATCGTTCTAATTTTTCTATTAAAACAGATGCATTACAGCGTCTTTTGATGGTGAATACTCTTTCAAAAGTACTGCCTCTCTATATAGTTACCGAATATCCGAAGTCTGGGGGGTCGTGGCTATCACAAATCTTAGCTGAGTATCTTGATGTGCCTTTCCCAAGGAACCAACGACCTAAAATCACCAGTTCCTTAATGCATGGGCATATGTCTTACAGCCCCTTCATGAGCAATGTTTTTTGCTTGCACCGAGATGGAAGAGATATCATTGCATCGCAGTATTATCATTCCTTATTTCAGAATGATAAAAATTCACCGAATCAAGTAGAGCGATGTAGATCTGATTTAAACTTTCTAGATTACGATGATGTGCAGAATAATCTTGGTCAATTTATCGAGTACGTTTATCAACGGGATATGGCTTCAAAAAGTCCTTTTCGCTGCAGTTGGCCTGAGTTTGAAAGTGGTTGGTCGGGTAAAGATTGCGTGCATTTACGCTATGAAGACTTAGTTTCCCGAGGTGTTGATGTTTTAGTTCCTGCGATTGAGAAAGTCACTGGCAGCCCCGTCGATATTGATAAGCTGTCAGAAATATACGAAAAATTTTCTTTCCAAAACCAATCTAAGAGAAAACCGGGTGAAGAAAATAGATCAAGCTTTTTACGCAAAGGGCAGCCGGGTGATTGGAAAGAGAAGTTTAATTTTGAATCAGCAAATGTTTTCGATCAATACGCAGGGGAAAAATTGATTGCGCTAGGCTATGAACCTGATCGTGCATGGATCGATAATTTAAAGTGAGTCAAACGTATAAATACAAAGTCGTTCTAAACGCCACCCCGCTTGTTATGGGCGGGAGTCTTCAGGCTTGTGTTGCCTTTATTCGCGAGGCGTTGGCCGCTGATGATGGTATTGATTGGTGGTTTTTAGTATCAGCGGAAGTCGACCGTGAATTAAGGCGATTCGCAATAAATATATCACCTTTACAGGGTCATGTTTTTTCGACCAGCCCCGCACGCTCTAAGCCTGCTAGAAAAAAACTTCTTGCTGAAGTTGAATCTTTAAATGCAGATGCGGCATTTACATTTTTTGGCCCTGCATATGTTGACTTCCCTGTGCCTCATTTAATGGGGGTTGCTAACGGTTGGATAACGCATTCAAGCCGTATTGCCTTGGGGACGCGAGGCGGCATTGTTGATTTAGTGAAATTTGCAATGTCATTTATGTATAAGCGTTATTGGTATCGGCGTGCCGATCGCTGGGTTGTAGAGGCTAGTTGCGCACGAGATGGGATGGTAAAACGATTCTTTGTCGAGTCTGATAGTATATCGATAGTCTCTAATAGTTGTGCTGATAGCTATAGAGCCAATCGCGAGTTAACCAGATCAATAGCCGAGCCAATTCGGCTGTTGACGCTGTCTGCCTATTATAAGCATAAAAACTTAGAGATCATCCCTTCTGTAGCGTTAGAGCTAAAAAAGCTACTGCCAAATAAAAAATTTGAATTTAGGGTCACCCTTGAAAAGGGTGGTCAGGGTGAGAAAAAATTGTTTTCTCTTTCGGAGCAATTAGGTGTTGCTGAACATGTGATAAATATTGGGCCTGTGCCGCTGACAGATGGGCCTGCTTTATACGCTGAAACCGATATTACATTTATGCCTTCAATACTTGAAACTTTCTCTGCGGTCTACCCTGAAGCAATGATGTCAGGTTGCCCAATTGTTACCACAGATTTGAATTTTGCTAAAGATATCTGTGGGGATGCCGCCAGTTATTATTCGCCGTTGGATGCGAAAGCTGCTGCAAAGGCGATAGCGTCTCTTGTTAATGATAGCGGGGCCTTTAATGCCTTGGTGGATAAGGGAAGAAAAAGAGTGGCTGAGTTTCCAAGTCAAGCTGCTAAGTACTCTGCTTATGTTGATGCTATTAAAGTCATGTTGACAGATGGGGATGGTAGCAAATGATTTTTTGTGGCGATACGTTACTTCCCAATGTTTATGATGAGTCATTTCTATCTAAAGATGATAGTGGTTTTTGGCTCAAGCCAAAGGTAGTTAACTTTGAGACGTCCATTCATACAGCGCCTTTACAAAAGCTCACTAAAGGCATCGCTCTTGAGTCTGATCCGACGGCTATAGCGTTTCTTAACGGTTTGATGGTTAAGTGTGTTTCACTGTCGAACAATCACTTTTTTGATTACCCCGTTGACGTTGATCGACAAAAGAGTTTGTTTTCTGATGCTGGAATAGCATCCATTGGTGCAGGCTCAAACACCGCTGAAGCTGCAGCACCTTATTATAATCAAGATGAGGATATGCTGGTTGTCTCTTTCGGCTGGAATGTTATTCGTTGCAAATACGCCACGCCAAACTCTGAAGGGGTAAACCCTTATGAATATAGTTGGGTAGAAGGGCAGATTAAAAAGTATAGGCAAGAGTTCCCGACGGCAACGCTGGTAGCTTTTTTTCATTGGAATTATGAATTTGAACAATATCCTCAACCCGCAGATAGAGAGTTTGCACATCACCTGATAGATCTTGGTGTTGATGCAATCATTGGGCATCATGCGCATATTATTCAGGGATTTGAATATTACAAGGGTAAACCTATATTTTATGGCTTAGGAAACTGCTACTTCCCTAATGCAAACTATGCTGGTTTTGAATTGTCGTTCCCGGCGAGCACAAAACAGGGGTTGTCCGTTGAGATCGGGCGCTCAAAGTGCAAGGCTTATGTAACAGAGTTAAAAAGTAATTCACAACTAGAGGTAGTTACTGAAGGCGAACCTGGTACGTTGGATGTACTTTCAACAGTTTCTAGTTTTCAGGGGTTTTCTTCGGGACAGTATTTAGAGTTTTTTAAAGCAAATAGGGTAAAGACAAAGCTTTTGCCTATATACCGATCTTATCGTCATAAAATAAGGAATAAAATTTTCGATAAGTTTGTGATTTATCGCCAATTGCCAGTGGATTTATTATCGAAAATTCGGGGGCGAAGATAAGCGTGTTAATAAAAAGTATTGTGGAAAAAATACCTTATAGCGCAGGCCGTTATTTGGCGGCAATTCCATTTGAAAGAAAATCGGGGTGAAAATCGGGGTCAGATGAAAATTATGGTTCAGAAATTTTCATCTGACCCCCATTATTTTGACCCCCATTATTTATAATTGAGTTAGAGGAAGCAGAAACAACCAGTGTTTTATATTGAAACTATTTATTAAATCCGAGGTTTGTAGGCCGATGACAATGAATAAGCCCTGTTGGGTTTTAAATGGCACAACACTGGTAATGGGCGGGGCATTGCAAGCCTGCGTGAATTTTATTATTGAGGCGGCGAAAGATGAATGCATTGATTGGCGGTTTTTGGTTTCACTGCAAATTAAGCAGCAGTTATTAGCTTCAGATAGCACTCTACCCCCTGATAAATTACAGGTGTTCCCGGTTTCTCCTGCAAAAAATCGTGCCATGAGGGCGGATATTAAACAGGCAGTTGAAAGTATTTCTCCAGTAGTAGTCTTTACATTTTTTGGCCCGTCTTATATTGAATTTAACTGCCAACATGTTTTGGGATTTGCAGATTCATGGGTGCTTAATTCCAATAAGTATGCAATATCTACGCTGAAAGGTTTGTCCTCTAAAATTAGGACGTATCTTTTGGGGGTTTACAAAATATATTGGTTAAAAAAGGCAGATTATTGGGTGGTAGAGACTTCAGTTGCTAAATCCGGCTTGGCTCGTGCTATAAATTGTAATCTTCACGATGTCGCGGTAATCGCTAACGGCTGTCATGATGTGTTTAGGGGGCTGCAGGTGCTTGAGTTCTCTCCAGACCATTTTTCAATCAGGTTATTATGTTTGAGTGCATACTATCCCCATAAAAACTTTGAGTTAATCCCTGAGGTGGCAAAGGCATTAACAATATTGCAGCCAGACAGAAAGTTTATTTTTGTGCTGTCTTTAAGTCTATCTCGTAGTGAAGTTAAAGCCATCTCTGATCGGGCGGTTGAACTGGGGGTAGCCGATTGTCTTGAATTTATTGGTGCGGTCGATCTTGATAAGGTGCCTGAATTATATGGGCAATCTCATATGGCATTTATTCCAACATTGTTGGAAGCATTTTCTGCTGCATACTCCGAGGCTATGACTTGTCGTTTACCCATAGTAACCTCTGATCTAGATTTTGCCAGGGCTGTCTGTGTGGATGGTGCTTTGTATTTTGAACCAAAAAATGCACAAGCAGCTGCGAAGGCTATTGTTGAATGTGTTCAGGACGCGAACTTACGTGAGCGGACTATTAATAATGCTAGTTTAGTAGCCTCGACTTTACCCAATGCATATGAAAAATATATGCAGTACAAAGAATTTATTGCAAAAAAAATAACTAACTAGGTAATATAAATAATGTGCGGTGTAGCGGGTTATCAAGGCAACAAACCACAAGAACTTATCACTAATATGGTGGCGGCAATAGAGCATCGTGGCCCGGATAATACAGCAACGGAGATATGTGCTGATGGTATGACGGCGTTAGCTCATACGCGGTTGTCCATTATCGATTTGTCTACAGCGAGTAATCAACCGTTATGGAATAGCAATAAAACACATTGCATCGTTTTCAATGGTGAAATATATAACTATAAGAGCCTCCGTGATGAGCTAAAGAAAAATGGCTATTTATTCAATAGTAACGGTGATGCTGAGGTTTTATTAAATCTGTATATTGAGTATGGAGAAAAATCACTCGAAAAACTCAATGGAATATTTGCCTTTGCTATTTGGATTGAGGATGATAGATCGCTGTTTATTGCTCGGGACCAGATGGGTGTGAAGCCTTTTTATTATGCGGCGCCAGATAGTGGGTTTATTTTTTCTAGTGAGATTAAATCGTTGCTTTGTGATCAATCCATTTCAAGAGAGATTAACCGAACAGCAATATCTCATTATTTGAGATATTTATGGTGCCCATCACCAATGACACCGTTAGTACAGGTCAAAAAACTTGAACCTGGACATTACCTGCGTGTTAAGAATGGCAAGATAAGCGAACATAAACAATATTTCTCATTGCCTTTATATAACGATGAGTCATTAACTATCGAGGAAAGTAAGTCGCTTTTATACAATGCGTTGGAAGCTGCTGTTGATCGGCAGTTAGTCGCTGATGTAAAGGTGGGGGCCTTTTTATCTGGCGGTTTGGATTCCAGTGCGATTGTCGCTCTGGCGGCAAAAAAAATAGGTGCTGAAAATTTACCCTGCTATACCATTGATTTTGATGGGGGATCCGCAGAGGGCATGCAAGTGGACCTTCCCTATGCCAAAAAGGTTGCAAAACACTTGAGAGTACCTTTGGAAATAGTGAAGGTTGAAGCAGATATTATTAATGATTTACCTAAGTTGATTTTTCAATTGGATGAGCCACAGGCAGATGTGGCTCCACTCAACGCTTGGTATATCTCTGCGTTAGCTCGTGAACAGGGTGTTAAGGTATTACTATCGGGAGCGGGAGGGGATGATTTATTGACGGGTTATCGTCGCCACTATGCCCTTTCAAAAGAAAAATATTGGGCAGGTTTGCCGAGTTCGTTGCGCGTGGCGTTACAAGCAGGCACTTCGATGTTGCCAAAATCCAATCCATTGTTTCGTAGAGTGGCTAAAGCCTTTGAGTATGCAGAGCTTGATAAAGTTGAAAGGCTGCCAACTTATTTCCACTGGCTGAAAAACGACATAGTTAGTGAGTTATTTTTAGAGCCACTCATTGATATAACCGATCCACTGGTTGAGTATTTACGGTCGATGCCAGATTCTATGACTGAGCTACAAAAAATGCTCCAGCTGGATAGTAAGTTTTTTTTGGTAGACCATAATTTTAACTATACCGATAAAGTTAGTATGGCCGAAGGTGTTGAAGTTAGGGTTCCACTTGTGGATATGGAAGTAGTGATGGCTGCGGCAAAAATACCGGATGCGTATAAACAACACGGTAAACATGGTAAGTGGATATTCAAGAAAGCGATGGAGGACTTATTGCCTAAAGAGGTTATCTATCGCCCAAAAACCGGCTTTGGTGCGCCTGTTAGGCCATGGATTCGTAATGAGTTGCGTCCGGTTGTTGATGATGTACTGTCAGAAACTGCAGTCAAGGCGCGTGGACTGTTTAGCTATGTAAAGGTGAAGGAGCTGATCGATGAAGATCGCGCAGGTAGAATTGATGCGGCTTATACAATCTTATCACTAATGAGTATTGAGCTTTGGTTTCGCCAATTTATCGATAAACCCGTACCTAGTGTGGGCATTTAATAGTAGTTTTCATCATGTGGTGGTAAGTACGTTGGGGCTTTGGGATTAAGAGAATTTTTTATGAAACAAGTATTACAAGATCTGAAAACAGGCGATACTATCTTGGAAGAAATTCCCTGTCCATCCGTCAGTCGCAATGCGCTATTAATACAGACCACAAACACTCTGGTCTCCGCCGGTACTGAACGTATGCTGGTCGACTTCGGTAAAGGCAACCTAATCCAAAAAGCCCGTCAGCAGCCCGACAAGGTCAAACAGGTATTACAAAAAGTTCAAACCGATGGTCTGATGCCAACCGTGGATGCAGTCCGTAACAAGCTCGATACTCCGCTATCTTTGGGTTATTGCAATGTCGGCCGGATACTGGAAAGCCGCGCTGACGGTTTTTCGGTTGGTGAGCGAGTGATCTCTAATGGCAAACACGCTGAGATTGTCTCAGTGCCCAAAAACCTCTGCGCCAAAATCCCCGATACCGTTAATGATGAATCAGCGGCTTTTACCGTGATTGGCGCTATTGCTTTGCAGGGTATTCGTTTAATTAAACCAACATTGGGCGAAACGGTAGTAGTAACAGGGCTGGGTTTGATTGGTCTGGTTGCCGTGCAGTTGTTGCGCGCCCACGGTTGCCGGGTGCTGGGTATTGATTTTGATCCTACTAAGCTGGCATTGGCCAAGCAGTTTGGTGCAGAGGTGGTCAACCTTTCCGAGGGACAGAACCCTATTGCCGTTGCCGAAAAATATTCCCGTGGTCGCGGTGTTGATGCTGTATTGATTACCGCTTCCACCAAAAGTAACGAGCCGATTCACCAGGCAACCACCATGTGTCGCAAGCGCGGTCGTATTGTGTTGGTGGGTGTGGTGGGTATGGAAATGTCCCGTGCGGATTTTTACGAAAAAGAACTATCCTTTCAGGTTTCATGCTCCTATGGCCCCGGTCGTTACGATACAGACTATGAAGATAAGGGCCACGATTACCCCGTCGCTTTTGTGCGCTGGACAGAACAGCGTAATTTTGAAGCTATACTCGACATGATGGCCGATGGCCGTATCAATATGGCACCGTTAATCAGCCACCGATTTAAATTGGCGGATGTGGCAGATGCCTATGAAGTCGTGAGCAGTGGTAGCCCTCTCGGTGTAATGTTGGAATACGCGTCGCAAACAACCGAGATTCTTAAGCAACAGATTGTGCAATTAAATGTTGCTCCAACAGTGAGTCCTAGCAAAGCCGTTATTGGTTTTATTGGTGCGGGTAACTACGCTTCCAGTGTGCTGGTGCCTGCCTTTAAGTCAACCGGTGCGCGTTTGAAATCCATTGCATCGGCTACGGGTGTGAGCAGTGTTCATGTCGGTAAAAAGCACGGCGTTGAAGAGGCCACTACCGATACAGAAGCCTTATTGACTGATTCAGTGGTCAATACATTGGTCATTACCACGCGCCACAATAGCCACGCTAAATGGGTACGTGCTGGTCTTGAGCAGGGCAAGCATATTTTTGTAGAAAAACCCTTAACACTAACACGTGCAGAGCTTAGTGATTTACTTGAGTGTTATGATACACTGGAAAACAAGCCGTTATTGATGGTGGGTTTTAATCGTCGCTATTCCCCCCATGTGCAAAAAATTAAATCGCTACTGAGGGGTAAAACCCAGCCCAAAAACCTGATTATGACGGTTAACGCCGGCGAGATTCCTGCGGACCACTGGACGCAGGATATGAGTGTTGGCGGCGGGCGTATTATTGGTGAGGGTTGCCACTTTATCGACTTGCTGCGTTATGTGGTGGGTGCGCCTATCGACAGTGTTTCGGCTATTGCTATGGACGCTGACTGTAAAGATTCGGTGATGATTCAGCTGCGCTTTACCGATGGTTCAATGGGTAGCATCAATTATCTCGCCAATGGCAGCAAGGCTTTTCCCAAGGAGCGCCTGGAGGTCTTTTGTGGCGGTGGTATTTTGCAATTGGATAATTTTCGCACACTAAAGGGCTTTGGTTGGCCGGGTTTTAAATCCGAGCGCTTATGGCGCCAAGATAAAGGCCAAAAGCAATGTGCTCAGGCCTTTGTAGATGCGATTAATTTGGGTGATGGCAGCCAGTTGATACCGTTCCACGAGTTGGTGGAAGTGACTGAGGCTTGTTTTGATGTGGTTGAGCAGATTGGCTAGCACTTTTGTGTTTTTAAGGTCTTGTATCTTGACACGACGCCTCCTTGTTTAATGGGGCGGGTATCTTATTTTACAGAGTTGGCGGCACGAGTTTCTCCCTACGGAAAAGCATGCTAAGAAAAATACTACAATTAGTGAATACTTTAAAATATCTGCGAATAAAACAGCTATTTTTCTTTATTGTTCGTCGCCGTTTTGCTACGGCTTATGTTATTTATGGGGGCTGTCCTAGCCAACGTGAAGACTTCGAGTTGGCGCAGCCTTTGCCGGTAACAGGCTTATGGAAAAGCCATAATACATTTAACTTTTTAAATATCGACAAAGCACTGTCGCTGCAAAACCTTGATTGGTGCCCCGAAGATGTGTCGCGCCTGTGGCGTTATAACCTGCATTATTTTGATTATCTCCGTGAAGCTGCCCGTAGCGATGACGAAAAACTACAGTTATTAGAAAGCTGGGTAGCGAATAACCCGCAAGGCAGTCAGCCGGGTTGGGAGCCCTTTACGGCCAGTCTACGTATTGTGAACTGGGTGTTTTATTTACAGCATTGTCCCAGAGCACAAACGCTGATTATCATGCAGAGTCTTTATACGCAGGTGCTCTGGTTGGAAAAAAATGACGAGCGGCATATTTTAGCCAATCACTATTTTGAAAATCTCAAAGCATTGACATTTGCGGGTGCTTTTTTTAGCGGTGAGGATGCAACGCGTTGGTTAACGGTTGGGACCCAGGGTATGAAGCAGCAATTGAAGGAGCAGACGCTAGCGGATGGCGGTCACTATGAGCGATCGCCACAATACCATGCATTAATGTTGGAGAATTATCTCGATCTGTATAATTTGTCTAGCAACAATGCTTGTTTCAGTTCACTTGCTATTATCGACTCAATCAAACAAACAGCAGTAGAAGGTTTACGATTTCTAGAGGGGATCGTCTTTCCAGATCAAAAACTACCGTTGTTTAATGATTCGACTTTTGGTGTGGCACCTGAATTGGCGGCGTTAAACGAGTATGCTGAAGCACTGGCGGTTGATCGTTTGCCCCAGTCAGCCAATAGCTTGATTCACTTTGAATCAAGTGGGCTCTATGGATATCGCTCTGGTAGCGACATGGTGATAATCGATTGTGGTGATATAGGCCCAAGCTATCAACCCGGCCATACCCACTGTGATTTTTTGAGTTATGAGTTAATGTTTGGTGGCCAGCGGTTGGTGGTTGATACCGGCGTGTATGAATATGAGCCTGGCGAGATGCGGCACTATGTGCGCAGCACTAAAGCACACAATACAATAGCCGTGGATGGTGATGAACAGTCGGAGATCTGGGGTGAATTTCGTGTGGCCCGCCGAGCGCAAAAACTATGGGCCAGGAGCAATAAGAAAAATAATACCTGGTTATTTGAGGGGGCTTTCAAAGGTTTTTATGGGATCAAAGGTGGCATAGAGCACTCCCGCAAAGTTGAAGTGCACCATCGAGAAGATGGGGCTATTGAATCGCTAAAGGTTGCCGATACCGTCAGAGGAAGTGGACAGCATCATGTGGAGAGTTATATCCATTTTCATCCGGATGTGCACATTGAGCAGCAGGGGTGTGAACTCATATTATTAAAAGGCGAGCAGCCAATCGCTAAGCTAGCATTTGATGCCGACCTGAATTTTCGAGTGGAAAATTCCCACTATTGTCCAGAGTTTGGGCTCAAACTTGATAACCAGTGTGTGGTAGTATTTTTGCAAGCAGAATTGCCCTGCCAGCTGGGCTACACGTTTAGCCGGGTGAGATAAGCATCGCCATCCCGTGGATGAGAGCCACTTATTACAACATCACTAATAAGAAAGAACACAATTATGCGTATTCTGTTTTTATCACACTATTTTCCTCCAGAGGTAAATGCCCCCGCCACTCGCACCTATGAGCATTGTAAAAAGTGGGTGGAAATGGGGCATGAGGTCACGGTGGTTAGCTGTGTGCCGCACCACCCGATGGGAGAGGCTTATCCCGGTTATAAAAATAAGTTAGTGCATGTTGAATATAAAGATGGCATTAAGTCTATTAAGATTCTGACCTATATAACCGCTAATGAGGGCTTTCTCAAACGTACATTTAACTACGTCTTCTATATGGTGATGGCGATATTAGTTGCGCCCTTTCTGTCCAAAGCCGACGTGGTGATTTCTACTTCACCACAATTTTTTAATGGTTTGGCGGGATATTTTGTTTCTCGTATAAAGCGGGCTCCCTGGTTATTGGAAATACGGGATTTATGGCCAGAGTCGATAGTCGCGGTGGGGGCGATTAAAAACCCGCGTCTAGTCGCTATACTGGAAGCGCTTGAGCGTTTTGCATACCGCAAGGCGGATCACATTGTGCCGGTTACCCAGGCTTTTAAGGCCCATATTGAGCAACATGGAGTCAGTGCAGATAAGATTACAGTGATACGAAACGGCGTTGATCTTGGGGTTTTTTCTGAGTCACCACCGGACACTGATTATGCCCGCTCTATGGGTGTCGATGGTAAGTTTGTCGCGTCCTATGTGGGCACCCACGGTATGGCCCATGGATTGGATACAATCATAGAGGCAGCAGAGCTGCTTAGAGAGCGTCAGGATATTGTATTTCTGATGGCCGGGGATGGTTCCGAACGGTCTCGCTTGGAAGGTGAAATCAAGAGCAGGCAGCTGTCTAATGTGGTGATGTTGGGGCAGCTACAGAAAACAGATATGCCTAAATTGTGGACAATTTCTCATGCCAGCCTGGTGTTATTACGTAAGTTGGACCTATTCCTTACCGTTATTCCTTCTAAGATATTTGAAAGTATGGCGATGAAAACCCCGATTGTTCTCGGCGTGAAGGGAGAGAGCCGAGGTATTATTGAAGAAGCGGGTGCGGGAATTGCCATTGAACCTGAGAGCGCCACTGAGCTGGCGGCCGCTATTCAGCATCTGGCGGACTCACCGGCTCTGTGTGATGAACTCGGTGAAAAGGGCTACCGTCATGTGCAAGAGCATTTCGATCGCTCTGTACTAGCGGCCCAATATGAGTCGGTTTTGTCAGGGATGGTCAAGAATTAGTCCGTCAAAAAAAGTCGCAGTAAATAAGGCAATATGTCCGCTCTGCCCGGTTCCTGAAGCTAATAGAGTATGCCATATTTTCTGTTCTTGGAAACAGGTCTGTCAGTAACTCTAAAGTTGTTGAATAAATCAATAAAAGCAAAAGATTACAAAATGTCGGTGTCACGGGGCGCTGCACTTAAAATCTCAAACGCTTTGGGTATCGTTACGGTGAGAGCCCTCACCGCCATGGTTAAAAAAGTTTGCCTGTTCCAGTTCCTTGATTAGCGGCCTTATTTTCTTTGGCATAAGCTCTCCTGGCTGTCAGAAAAATGATATCAATATGATACCGCATGTCAAGTTTGTGGTAAAAACGTCCAGATGTATGATTATTACGAATGGCTGGGTTGATCTATCTTATGAACCTTGTAAATTAGAGTTCATGGTGCTAATTTACAAGGATGATAAGGCGAAACCTACATCAGTTAATTGGTAAAGCCCTTACCGCCATGCCTGTGGTGGCTCTTTTGGGCTCTAGGCAGGTGGGTAAAACGACCTTGGCGTTGGACGTTGCCAACACTACTGGTAAAGAAACGGCCTATTTAGACCTTGAGCTGGATAGTGACATGGCTAAACTCTGCGATGCAGAAGCCTATTTGCGTCGTTTTGACAATAAACTACTGATTATCGATGAAGTGCAGCGTCAGCCAGATCTTTTTCGGCTCTTGAGAGGGCTGGTTGATATCCGTAAAAGAGCCGGAGAAGTAGCCGGCCAGTTTCTTTTGTTAGGCTCTGCTTCCCGTGACCTTATACAGCAATCCGCTGAAACGCTGGCAGGTCGCATTCGGTTTTTGGAGCTTAGCCCTTTTTCTGCGTTGGAAATCTATCGAGCTGAGGCTACACCCTTTGATTTAGAAAAACTCTGGTTGAGAGGCGGTTTTCCCGATAGTTATTTAGCGACGACGGACGATGATAGTTGGGATTGGCGAAGTGATTTTATTGCCACCTATGTAGAAAAAGATATCCCATTCATGGGGCCGCAAATTGCTGCAACAACCATGCGTCGGCTGTGGTCAATGTTGTCGCACTACAATGCGCAGCAGGTGAATTTTTCAACGCTGGGTGAAAGCCTTGGTGTTAATTATAAAACGATTAAAAGCTATATCGATACATTGACCGATTTTTATATGCTACGACAAATCCAGCCATGGGCTGGCAACACTAAAAAAAGACTGGTTAAATCGCCAAAAATCTATCTTAGAGATAGTGGCTTAGCGCACCGGTTTTTAAATATTACCGATTTCGAAAGTTTACTCGGGCATCCGGCTATTGGCGCTAGTTGGGAGGCCTTTGTGTTGGAAAATATTTTATGTCAACTCTCAAATAAATGGCGTTATAGTTATTATCGAACTAGTGCGCAGGCCGACGTTGATTTAGTGCTTGAAGGACCCAACAATGCAGTGTGGGCAGTAGAGGTCAAACGTTCTTTGGCGCCTCATGTATCCAAAGGATTTCATTTTGCTTGTGAGGATATTAAGGCAACAACCAGAATTGTTATTTATCCCGGAGCAGAGCGATACCCCCTGCCTAATAGTATCGAGGTGATGGGACTGATTGAGTTCCTTCAGTTGTTGGATTAGGCTGCGAACAGGGGCATATATTGGGTGGAGCGAGTTCCACCCTACGGAAAAGCTATAACGTTTTAACCTGTCATAGAAAAATCAACACAGCGCTGTCGCTGCAAAACCTTGATTGGCGCCCCGAAGATGTGTCGTGTCTGTGGCGTTATAACCTGCAGTAAAGCCGCCGTAAATAGGGCAATATGTACACTATGTCTTGTTGCTGAAGTTAACAGCTTATGTCATATTCCCTATTCTTGGAAACAGGTCTGTTAGCAACGCTGAAATTGTTAAATAAATCAATTAAAACAAAGGATTATAAAATATCGGCGTCACGGGGCGCTACGATCAATAAGAATTTTAATTAGATAACGTACTGGTAGAGAATCTATGGTCAGTGAAGCGGTAAACAATTCTACGAGGGATGAAGTGTCCCCGCCCAATTATCTTTTATGGGGCTTGCTGGTGCTTGCCGTTGGCGCGTTAGGGTTTATTTTCTACGACGGCTTGGAATTGATGGTGAAGTGGTGGGAGCGTGATGAGTATAGCCATGGTTATATGATCCCTCTCGTTGCTTTCTACTTGATCTGGCAGAAGCAGGAAGAGTTGCCTGCTGCGGTGATCAAGGGCTCTTGGACTGGGGTTGCCTTATTGGTCGTTGGATTGTTTGTTTTTCTGATGGGAGAACTGAGCTCCATTTATACGGTCATTCAGTATGCGTTCCTGCTATCGCTTTTTGCGCTGATATTATCGTTTGTTGGCTGGTCTGGGGTGCGGGTTATTTGGGTGGCTTTGGCGTATTTGGTATTTATGATCCCGCTGCCTAGTTTTATATATAACAATCTATCCAGTGAGTTGCAGCTAATTTCGTCGTCGCTGGGAGTATTTGTCATTCGCCTGTTTGATATCAGTGTTTACCTTGAAGGTAATGTGATTGATCTGGGTAGTTACCAGCTGCAGGTGGTTGAGGCCTGTAGTGGTTTGCGTTATCTGTTTCCTTTGATGAGCTTTGGATTTTTGATTGCCTATCTGTTTAAAGGGCCTATTTGGCAAAAGGTGGTTCTGTTTCTATCTACTATACCGATCACGATATTAATGAACAGTTTCAGGATCGGCGTTATTGGTGTGACGGTTGAGTACTGGGGCATTGAGATGGCTGAAGGTTTTTTGCATGACTTCGAAGGCTGGGTCATTTTTATGGGTTGTCTGGGCGTGCTAGCGATTGAAATGTGGTGCTTCCATTATTTTTCAACGACTAAACTAAAGTTTTGGGATCGGATAGATTTGGACGGTCCGGCCAGCAATATTGCATTGGCCGATATAGCGATTAACTGGAAAAACCAGCGCCCCTTTGTGGCTTGCTTGGTGCTATTGCTTGGCGCTGTTGCGACAATGCCTATGTTGGAAACCCGTGAGGATAAAACACTTGATCGACAGTCTTTCAACCAATTTCCGCTTTACTATAAGGGGTGGCGTGGTCGTGAAACAGCATTAGAAGAAAATGTACTCGCCACGTTGAAGTTGACAGATTACATCACGGCAAATTACCGCTTATCTGATGCTCGGTTGCCGGTTGATTTTTATGTTGCCTACTATGATTCTCAACGTAAAGGCGCATCTATTCATTCTCCCCGTTCGTGTATCCCCGGTGGTGGCTGGGTTATGACCGGTTTGGAAGAGCGTGAGATTGATGGCGTCGTTAATTCTGACGGTGCACCGCTTAAAGTTAATCGGGCCTTAATTAGGAAGGGAAATTCTGCACAGATTGTTTACTACTGGTTTGAGCAGAGGGGCCGTAATATTACCAATGAATATATGGCGAAGTGGTATATGTTTTGGGATTCAATGACCCTAAATAGAACGGATGGCGCACTGCTGCGCGTGGTGGTTCCTGTGCCAGATATTGCCGATATTGCAGCATCAGAGCAGCTAGGTTTGCGTTTTATTGAGGATTTTTATCCGCTGATGTCTGATTATATTCCAGGTAAAGAACAATAAGATGAAATGGGAAGAGAGCGCCGTAATAGTATAGGCGGCGAATATTATGCAACTGATCTATAGCTTCACAGTAGCACTGTTTTTAACCATTGCCCTGATACCGTTATTAATACGGTTTTCAGCGCAATTGCAGTTGTTGGATACGCCAGAGGACGACCGAAAAATTCACAGCGAGATTATCCCTCGCAGTGGTGGCTTGGCGATTGTGCTCGGTGTTTTTCTGCCGTTATTATTCCTATTGCCCATAGACGATGAATTTAAGGGGCTGTTCTGGGGCGCTGCAGTCATAGTGGTTTTTGGCTATTTAGATGATCGCTATGAGCTTGATTACCAGTGGAAATTTTTTGGGCAGATGCTTGCAGTAGTTGCCGCAATGTCGGGTGGCATCAGTATTAGCCAAGTACCGTTGATGGGGTTAGAGTCCGCTTCCTTGTGGGTGAGCCTGCCTTTGACCTTTATTTTTTTGTTGGGTGCAACCAATGCGGTTAATCTCTCTGATGGTTTAGATGGCTTGGCCGCAGGCACATCATTACTTAGCCTGGCGCTGATAGTGGTTTTTGCGTTACTCCAGGAAAACCAGTCTGTGGCGCTGGTAGCCCTGACCGTTATTGGTGGTTTGTTGGGCTTTTTACGTTATAACACGTTTCCTGCCCGTATATTTATGGGTGATATGGGTAGCCAGTTTTTGGGTTATATGCTTGCTTGCTTGGCAATTCTGGCCAGCCAAGGGGAGCAGAGTGCGATTAGTTCAGTGTTGCCATTGTTATTACTCGGCCTGCCCATTTTAGATACGATGACTGTGATGACGATTCGTATTAAAGAAAAACGTTCGCCGTTTTCTCCTGATAACAATCATCTGCACCATCAGTTGATGTCCTTGGGGCTCAAGCATTTTGAGGCCGTGGCCATTATTTATTTGATACAGGTAACGTTGATGATTAGCGCCTATTTATTGCGTTTTGAAAGCGATTTATTGCTGCTACTCTTTTACCTGGTTTTTGCTGTTGTCATTATTGGTTGCTTATATAGTGGATACAAAAAGAAAGGTGGGTATGGTGGTGCAAAACCTGCAGAACCTGCAGAAGACGACATGCGGGATCGCCGGAATCAGCTATTGCGAAAAATGGATTGGGTCTATAATCATTCGGCAACAGTAATCGAGTGGTCAATGGCTACCCTTATGCTGACAGCTGCTGTGATGGTGCATAATGTTGATAGCGATTTCGCTGTGACCTCATTAGTTTTGGCGGGTAGTTTGGTTATATTCGCACTGTTAGCGATAAAGCATGTGGCATGGGTGGCTAGAGCTTGTTGTTATAGTAGCAGCGTATTTGTTGTGTACTTAGTGACTATAGGCGGTGTTGATAATGATTACATGCTTTTAGATGGTCTGTTTGTAGCGTTAGTGATTTTTCTAATGCTGGCAATAAGAATGACCAGAAAGGAAGACTTTCGCCTGGATACCCAGGATTTACTGGTTTTGCTGCTGGTGATCATGGTGCCCCAGCTACCCTTTGAAACGCTGGATAATAATGCCATTGGGCAAATAGCCTTGCGTTTGGCTGTATTGATGTATAGTTGTGAATTTGTTTTGGGACGGATAAAGACCCGCTACAGGGTATTAACGGGAGCCTCGTTAGCAAGTTTGTTGCTGGTTGGGTTGCCGGCTATTTTGTAGTGTTGATTTTAATGATATGAGTGCCTTTGGAGATTGAAATGGCGAATAAGAAAATAAGTAAGGTTTTTATGGCGGGTGTTTTTGCAGGGATATTGGTTCTTTCCGGCTGTGGTGGCAGCGAAGAGCGCCAGGCGGAATATCTCGATCGCGCAGAAAAGTATTATGAAGCAGATAATGTTAAAAAGGCTAAAATTGAAGTTAAAAATGTTTTACAAATTAATCCCAATAATGCAGATGCGCGCTATTTATTAGGGTTGATTGCGGAACAAGATAAAAACTTCCGCGGTGCTTTCGGCAATTTTCGTGCTGCATTAGCGATAGATGCCAAACATGTCAAATCGCTCACGAAAGTGGCCCATTATTATCTCCTAAGCAATGAACTTGAAACCGCCGCAGAAAAGGCGAGTTTGTTATTAGATCTAAATCCGGATAATACCGATGCTCTTGCGCTTATGGGTAGTATCTTTTTAAGAAAAGCCCTGGCCATCAAAAAGGAAGATGAAGCGTACCAAAACAATCAAAGCTATACATCACATATTGCCAAGGCAACAGAATATGCACAACAGGCACTCGCTATAGATGCTGGACATGTTCAGGCGGTTGCTATATTAACGGAGATTTATGCAGGGGATGATCCGGAATTGGCCTTGACTATTATTGGTGACGGTATTGCCAATCAAACGGAAAATGCATCGCTGAAAATGCTGAAAATAAGGTTGCTAGCGTCACAGGATAAGCCTGATGAAATAATCGCTACTTACAAGCAATTGATAGCAGAGTACCCAGACAATCTGTTGTACCCTTTCCAGCTGGTTAATTTTTATCTGCAAGATAATCGAAATGAAGAACAACAGCAGAAGTCTTTAGCAGAGAGCACATTGCGTGATTTGGTTAAAACCAAGCCCGAGGAAAAGGCTGTCAAGTTGTGGTTGGTTGAGTTCTTAATGAAGAATCGAGATGAAAAAGATGCGCAGGAAATGTTGGAGACGTTTGTAAAATCGTATCCAGAAAGCTTTGACTTTAGAGATCGTTTGGCTGCAATCTACTTGCGTGGAAAGAATATTGATAAAGCTCAGCAGCTTTATAGCAGTGTTATTGATCTCGACCCTGGGAGCTCTCTTGCGATTGAAGCCCGTACTCGCTTGGTTGAGATTGCGTTGTCAGATAACCGCAGGGAGGATGTTGAAAAATTACTGGCGGAAATCTTTGCGCTAGAACCTGAGAATGTCGCTGCATTGGGAACTCGGGCGCAGCTGAAAGTAGCTGACAATAAGCTCGAAGCGGCGATTCCAGATTTGCGCGTTATTTTGAAAAATGATCCCGAGTCTGTTCCTGCATTAACGTTGCTGGGCAAAGTCTATGAACGCAATAATACACCTGACTTAGCGCTGGATAACTATCAGCGCTTATTGGCCGTTAAGCCAAATAATATTGCGGGGTTATTAGGGGCCGCTCGTATCTTAATGGCGAGAAATCAAGCGGATGAGGCATTGCCGCTATTAGAGGCCGTGATCAAAGTCAATGCATCCCATAAAGAGGCAGTACGGTTATTAACCGATCTATATGTTCGGGACCAGCGTTGGGATGATGCGTTATCCGTTGTCGCTAAACTGACTGAAAGTGAACCAACAATGGCCATGGGATACTATCTTCAAGGAAGAGTTTATTTACGAAAAAAGGATATTAAAGCCGCTGTTGCCGTGTTGGAGAAATCGCATGATCTGGAGCCCAGGGGGGTGGAATCATTAAGCGCGTTGATCAGTGGATATATTGCTTTAGAGCAGACAGAAAAGGCGCTTGATTACGTGCTTGCCCATCTAAAAAAATACCCAGAACAAGTCCATGCTCGCGAGTTGTTGGGTGGTCTATATGCAGACAGTGGCGATTTAAGCTTGGCTACGGCTACGCTTGTGGAGGTGGTGAAGGAATTTGTTGATAGAAATTCTGCTTATCAGCTCTTAGCCAGAATTTATGCTTTACAGTCAAAGACGGATGAGATTGAGAAGCTCTATTTAGAGGGCTTGAAACAAAAACCAGACAATGTTGGTTTAAGGTTAATGCTGGCTCAATTTTACCAGCTTCAAGGTGATTATCAGCAAGCGGTTGATGCTTATGAGCGTATTTTGAAAACTAATCCTGATGCGTTGCTTGTTAAGAACAACCTGGCGGCACTGCTATTGGATTATTTTAATACGCCTGAGAATTTAACCAGAGTTGCCGAGCTGACCGCAGAGTTGGGTGCGACAGAGACTCCAGCATTTCTCGATACCGCTGGATGGACGCAATACAAGCTGGGTAATTATGCGCAGGCGATTTCTTTGTTAGGCGCAGCGGCTGCCAATGGCGGTAAAGGCGCTGTTTACCATTATCACTTGGGTATGGCGTATTTTAAAAGTGATATGAAAGTTCAGGCTAAGGAGCAGCTTGAATTGGCCCTAACTGATGAAAAGGTAGATTTTTCCGGTAAGGAAGACGCGCAGAGCACGTTGAATCTGCTGTAAGTGTTATTGAGAAAGAAAGGGTTGCCCTTTTCGGCGGCCCTTTTTTTATGGATGTCTTTATGGATGGGCACTGCGGATAATATTCTTTTTAGGGTTGTGATTTGTTAGGTAGGGTTAATGGCCCGCCCGACAGGATTCGAACCTGTGACCAATGGCTTCGGAAGCCACTACTCTATCCAGCTGAGCTACGGGCGGGTAACTCGGTAAATTGTTATATGTCTTGTGTTACATATATAGTGTTATAGGCATTGGAGGGCATGGGCTTTCTATATCTGCACGCCAATTAGATAAAGTGTTGCGATGCAATCTCCTCTTCGGGGGCCGGCCAAACATCTAAGCTGTTTGTCGTTCCAGTCGTGCAAAGCGATGCTTTGTATAACATGCTTTTCACCCAGCTGAATCACGGGCCAATGGCAGGACCGCATCATACCTGTGAATAATTATTGAGTCCACTGCAAGTCTCTTCCAATATAAGTTACATACTCTACCGTGACCCAGACCCCGGATATCAAGTTAGTTTTTCAGCGTTGTCCATACTCCATTAATCCTATTTTTCAGGTTTATCATTGGGCCAAATAAAACCGATTGGTTTTGCTTTATTTGGCTCCATGGCAAGTATTCGATCTAGCGCTTGGAATACAATTTCAAATTTCTCATCGTACTCCGTTCGAAGCGCTTCTATCGTTAACTTGAGGTCACTTGTTTCAGTAAGCAACTGCCGCATCTGAACAAAAGCCCGCATAATCGCTACATTCACCTGTATAGCAGTATCACTTTTAAGAACCCCAGAGAGCATGGCAATACCTTGTTCAGTGAAGGCATAGGGCATATATCGACGACCACCCCATCTTGAGATGCCATTTTGCGATCTCAAGATGTTATATTCTTCTTCTGTAAGTTGAAACATAAAATCTATTGGAAACCGCGATATATTCCTTTTCACTGCTCGGTTGAGCTGTCCAGTTTCAACCCCATACAATGCCGCTAAGTCGGAGTCAAGCATCGCCTTTGTACTTCTCACAACAAAAACAGATGGCAGTATTGTTTCTAACGTGACTTCTTTGCTCACTCAACCCCCCAAACTTGAGATGCGCATTGCTATTAGACGACAATTAGAATGGCGGGTTGGCGACAACTAGATTGGCGGGTTCCCTGATAACATATTGCCACTATTCACTCCCCTTTAAGGAGCCACAGTGGCGATCAAAGCAACACAGGTAACCTACTATATGAAAATTCGAAACCAAGGAAAAACCCAGACAGAGGCGGCGGCACAGGCAGGGCTATCCGAGCGTACTGCCCAACGTCTAGATGCGGGTCAGCACAATAGTCAGCAAGCCCCTAAGTCACGTGGTTATACAACCCGTCAAGACCCACTAGCCGATGTTTGGGAAAACGAGTTAATACCCATGCTGAAGAATCAACCTGATTTGCTCCCCATCACGTTATTCGAGCATCTGCAAGACAAGTATCCAGGTGAATATGACAAATCCCACCGCACCTTACAGCGCCGCATTAAGCAATGGCACGCGCTTCACGGTAAAAATCAAGAGATTATCTTTCGGCAGCAACAACAGCCTGGCCAGCAAGCATTGGTTGATTTTACTGTCCTCAAAGGCATTGTCATTTTAATTGCAGGAGTAGTGCTGAGCTTCCGTCTATTTCACTTTCGACTGGCTTACAGCAAGTGGAGCTATCTGAAGATTGTTCAAGGAGGTGAGAGTTACACAGCACTCACCGAAGGCACATCCGAGGCGCTCAAACGCATGGGAGCCGTGCCAGCGGAATTACGCACGGATAGCCTATCAGCTGCATTTCGTAATTTGACGACTGACGAGGTGGCCGATATAACAGAGCGTTATCAAGCGTTTTGTTGCCACTATGGCATGAAGCCAACTCGAAACAACCGTGGAGTGGCCCATGAAAATGGTGCCGTTGAGTCACCCCACGGCCACCTAAAGCGACGCATCGTACAACAACTGAAAATGCATTTTCCCAAGGTGACAGACTCGCAATATTGCTTTGACTCTATTGATGAGTTTCAGTGTTTTATTGATGCCATTGTCACGCGGCACAATCGACGTAATGAAAGTCTGCTCCGAGAAGAGTTAGCGTTGATGGCCCCTCTGCCTAGTACGAAAGGGGTTGATTACACCGAAGAACAGGTGCGGGTATCAACCACCAGTACAATCAACATGCATCGGGTTATCTACAGTGTTCCTTCGCGTTTAATCGGAGAGCGCCTACGCCTTCACCTTTATGATGAGCGGCTAGAGTGTTACTTGGGTTCTGCGTATGCGATCACCTTGGAACGGCTGCATCCCAAGGGTAATCAACGGCTTCGTCAAATCGACTATCGCCACTTGATTGCTAGCTTGGCCCGTAAACCGATGGCCTTTTACCATGCAGAGCTGCGTGATGACATTCTGCCTAACGATCATTGGCGACAACTCTGGCTGCAGTGCAACCACCTCATCGCCCCTAGGCAAGCCTGCTACCTTATTGTCGGTGCGCTAGAGCTTGCTGCCACTCATGACAATGAAACGGAGGTCGCTACGGTCCTCCAGGCTTTGCTAAACAACGAATCAGAGCCAAGTCTACTCGCCCTCCAAAAACTCCTTGGGTTGGCCAGTAGAACGCTGCCAGAGACCGCCCCTCAACAGTCTTGTCAACATGACTTGGTCCGTTATGACGACCTGCTTAAGCCAGTGGAGGAGTTGTCATGATCACAGCAACCTTGAACAACCAACTACAAGCATTACGCCTATCGCAAATGAAGGCCCACTGGAGTGAACTGGAGCAGCGTTCTATTGAGTTAGGCTGGACACCTGGAGGTTTCCTCAGTCAGCTTTGCCAACAGGAATTAGAGCACCGATTGATACAGCGACACAAACGCTACCTGACAGAGGCAAAGTTACCCGCAGGCAAAACCATGAGCACGCTAGAGTTTGAGTCTCTTCAGGGGGTAAACCCAGCAGCCATCCGTCATTTTGGTGATCAGCATGATTGGATTGAGCAGGGAGATAACTTATTGCTATTCGGGGCAAGCGGCGTAGGGAAAACCCATGTGGCAGCGGCAATAGGCAGGGAACTAGTTAGTCATGGCATCCGTGGCCGCTTCTATGGTGCGACGGAACTAGTGCAGCTATTACAAAAAGCGAAACAGGCGTTAATGCTTAACGAATGGCTGCTCAAGCTAGATCGGTATCGTTTTATCATTCTTGACGACATTGGGTATGTTAACCGAGATGAGCAAGAAACCAGTGTACTTTTTGAGTTGATTGCACATCGTTATGAACGCGCCAGCCTTATTATCACAGCTAACCAGCCATTTAGTCAGTGGCAGAATATCTTTGCAGATGAAAGTATGACCGTGGCTGCAGTAGATCGCTTAATTCATCACGGTAATATCATTGAACTAGAAGGAGAAGACAGCTATCGAAGAAAAGCAGCACAAAATAGAAATAAAACAACCTCTGAGACTGAGGTAAATTAACCCCATGAACCCGCCATTCTAATTGTCGCCAACCCGCCATTCTAGTTGACGTTTAATACATTGCCTCACTAGAAATCAGCTATTCGTCGGGAGAAACGGTTAAAAGAATGGCAAAGGCAATGGAAGGTAGAATGAGTCGAGAAGGACAATCCGAAATGGCGTGATCTCTATGCCGAGGTCACTGGATCCCGCGGTCAAGCCGCGGGATGACGGAGGGGTAGGCGAGCCGCAGGATGACAGTGAAAAACCGGGACAGACCACGGTTATTTCCACCTTACTTTTAAAATGGGCCTCCCAGGCTTGCCTGGAGAAACCCGCCTAAACCAGCTATGGTGCTAACGTAGTTTTTACCAAGCTACTATACTAAGTGTCGTAGCCATAACCATCTGCTCAACGGGACCGCCCATTCGTAGTTTCGTTTGAGTACAAGGTAAAATTGAGCTAGGTGCTCCGTTACAACTTCCGTGTTGGGCGTCCCGCTAGCTCTGCGAGGCATTGTAATCACTTGCACTTATGGCAATTTCTGGAAAAGTCCTAATTAGCTTTTTATCGGCGGTAATAAGTTTGGTATCTAGTGTTTTAGCTAGTGATATGAACTCGCAATCGTAAGCAGTACAGCCAGATTCTTTTGCAAGAGTGAGCACAGAAATTGAGTCAACACTGTATTCGTTCTTATCCATTATTAGTTCAGCCTTGTTTTGTATATTACAGGCCGCTTCAAGGGATATAATTTGTGTTCTCAGGTAGGTGGCAAGTATATTCCGTAGTTCGCTACGCCATAAGCTCGGTGCTATCCAATTTGAGTCTGCGATTAGAAGTTCTTCAACGCTATTGGTGAATTTGGTAGGCAAATACAGGTATGCAATTGTGTTGGTATCAACAACGATCATGAGCGACCTTCATTCTTTGCGTTATTGATATCCTCAGTAGTTAATAGGGGTGCCTTTACTTGCTTTCTAAGGGCTCTAGCGGCCACAATATGTTCATTTGGGTTAGTTTTACTGGGTAATAGAACCCTCTCTAAGCACACAATCAACTCACTATTAATACTTCTATGGTGAGTATTGGCTGCTGCTTTAAGGTGTTCATAGAGATTTTCAGGTATATTCTTAATGGTAATGGCAGTCATAATGTGCTCTCTTGAGTTGTGTTCAGGCTTGCTTGAGTTTCATTATGGTTGCGTTTTGGTTTCTTGTCAACGAGAAAAACCGGTCAAAAACCGGGACAGACCACGGTTATTTCCACCTTACTTTTAAAATGGGCCTCCCAGGCTTGCCTGGAGAAACCCGCCTATTTAAATTCTTCTCAATCTCTTGCTTGAACTTATCATTACCTAACACGAAGTTGCCGGTTGCCATTAGTCGCTGTCCGTATCTTATCGATCAAACCTGCCTGCATACTTCCTCGAAGTAAATTCCTATATTTCTCC
>JAZFYA010000165.1:0-5163 GCA_036443315.1 Pseudomonadales bacterium | reverse complement strand
TTATGGGTCGAACGGCAAGTTTTAGGCGATAGCTGTCATTATAAGATGAATGAATTTAGAATATGGCGATATTTCAGATGAAGGAGATTGTTGAAAAATACTGTTTTGCGTATAGAGTAGTTATAAGAAGATAAATAGACAGAAAAAGGATAGAGAAATGACTAATACAATGCCCGGAGAATCACAACATGGGCTTTCCAATATCGCCGGGAAAGACATTGAAACCGACAGGCAAGAGGATGGAAGTGTGAGTGTTGCGACATGTGTCGGTTGTGGATGCGATGATTACCATGCCTGTTGGGATGAAAATGACGAACAGCCGTGTAGTTGGCTCGCTGTAGATCGAGAGTCCAGGTTGGGCGTTTGCTCGGCGTGTCCCGACGATCTGTCGCGCTGGGAGAAAGGTGATCGTGAGATCGCGGTGCCTGTTGAGCCTCGTAATTAGGGTGTGGGAATATAGTCACAATGAGTAACCTATTAGCACTAATTGGGATAACAATTGATAAGGACACGCCACTAGGAGGCTGACCGAGAACTCGTTTTTTTGCAAAACTGGATTTTTAACTTGTTGATAAATAAAGAATTAATTTTTACAAAATGACTGATTTTGCTATTCTCGGTCAGCCTCCTAGTATCCAGGCTATCCATATCACTGATGTTAGTTATTTTGAGTAGTTTTTCCATAGCTTTGGCGCTAGATACAATTGGTATAAATAGTTCGGCAGCAGTGACGTCTGGATTTTTGATCGCAGTTGGTGTTTTACAGTCTTTAAGATGGTATGCGGCAGATATGATTCGAAAAAATTAAAGGAAAAATACAGATTATTATATCCGTTGTTCAAGTGGATAATGACTCAAGCGAAATTCCACCTAAATGGGCATTGTTGCAATGACAGAAAAGTCTCAAAGTATTGCCGTAGCTAAATTTCTAAAGAACATGCGCAAATCAGAGGATAAAAATATTTCTGAAGTAGAGCAGGATAATATTTTGAGACTTTTCTCGCATTGACAAGAATGATTACGAAAGAGTAATTGCTGAATTTCGTAAGAGTGAAAAACTTCTTAATACTTACTTGGATATTTTATACCGTTATGACGACCTATCTGATTTGGGCCTGCTTTTTATAGGATACATCGACAATCGGCTGGAAGGAGAGAGGCCAGAGAGCTGGCTGTCATCTTCCAATCCTCTAATTGTAGTTAACAGTCAAGACTGGCGGCATAGGGGGGTTAGCCACAGGCGCTGAACTTAGGCTCGCTGATATATTATTATTGGCAGAGTCATAGACCCGCAGAAAAAGAGAGGACACGCTATCTAAGTATTCTGCCGGCACTCTGACTTCAATTTGAGTGTCTGACCATGTAGTAACCGGTAGCGTAACGTTTAACACCGAGCTTTTGAGATCAGTGGCGTCAGATAACTCAACCCGCGCCAGAGCATTAGGACCAATAGCAACGTAGATATCATCATAATAGGCATCAAAGTTACTAGAGTCACCATTGCCAAACCAACCCGGAAACTTAATTCGATCAAAGGCTGTAGTGACACCAGAAAACATGATTGGCTTATTTGATATGACCATTTTTCTGTAGCTACTTGCCTTGCCAGAATGCTGATAAAGGAGAAATCCATTACTGCCTGTAGGATCATTAGCATCTGGCATATAGCCAAAACTGAAATGGTTCTTTGTATGCCAACTCCAACCAGAGGGGTCAACATACCCCAAATTGCCATCATTCCCACCAATCATAAAATTACCACTCTACGTGCGTAGGTACACAAAAGTCAAACCGGTTATCTGTTTGTATCGCACCCGGCCCATCAGCTATCCAGGTCATTTTCCATGAGCTCGGCGAAGGAAAGGTATTATCTGAACTTGCCCCTGAAAAGAAGCGGCCTTGAGGCACTGTGACGGAATAACTGAAAAATAAGGTATTATCACGGCGAGGCAGTATTGCTTCCAGTTGAGCAATTCTATTCATGCTGTACCCTTGCGAAAAATCATGAATCTGCATTGCCTTGCCATTGTTATGGGCCACAACTTTAGGCTTTCCGTTATAATCACTGCTGTTTGACCATGTACCTATTAATGGGCTATTCAAACTAACAACGCTACCTACTGTGCCACTACTGAAGTCATCATAAAGCACCATCTCAGGACCACCACCAAAGCTACTACCATTGATTACAACGGTGTAGAAGCCTTGGTTATCGGGGCTGGCTGACGTCTGGATGGAGCCTATTTGCACCGCTGATGCAGATGGGGTAAGAAAGATAGTTAGCAAAAGCAAAGTTTCAACGCGCATAACGGCTACCTCGTATTTGGGTATAGGAAGGAATAACAATGCAGACTTAAGCTCAGCGGCTTCGATAAGCTGATGGTTTTAGAAAACCCTTGGTTAAGGTTACGCGGTATGCCTCTTCTATCATGCCCTCTTTCTCGTAACAGGTTTCTGCGCTAACAAAGTCTCCTGTTGCCCCAAGAAGACGGCAATTCCATACGGCTTTGTCAGTGACGTAGTGATTACTTTCTAATATCTTTGCAATCGCTGGGTAATTAGCATTTTCCCAATAAGCATGCACGAGCAAATCAACAATCCATTCTCGATCGCCATGGCTAATTACAGATTCGTCATTGAAAGCCGCATATTCACTATTGAACGCATTGGCAGGGAGAAGGTAGGGCTCCAATAATGTCAGCGCTTTATGGTACTCACCAACATTTATAGCGTCTTCAGCGGTCATAATGGCTTCTTGGTGCTCCAACACATAGCCATAATGCTTATTTTTGTCGCCTTGTATCAGCGTACAACTCGCTAAAGTAATGATCGATAATAAGGTTACGACTAATGTTTTGAGGAATGTCATATTCAACATGTTGGTTCTCCTTTATGCGAAGGGTCTAATAAGCTGAAAAGTCTGGGCTCCAGAAAAAAGGCAATTCACTTTAGGTAACAGAGCCTCTAAATCTCGCTTTGAAACGCCTAAATGTTTCTTCATTGCTGAGTAGCTGGCTTCCGAAACATTGGTAACGTACCGCGTAGCGAAGCTCTCTAATACATCGGAAGATAAATGGTCAATGGATTGCACGCCGCACCAAACGCCGCAACCAACACCGCGCCCTTCTGTTGCAACACGGCTTAATGGCCCCATTTGCGAACTGGACATCGCATTAGCATGCTTGCCTTCGTCGGTAACCAGGATGTGGCGGGGCATGAGGTCATCATAATTTCCGGATTTTGATGCTTCCGCGATAGATGTCGCTAAGATACGATTGAATGTAATGCGCATGATAATTTGCTGGTGAGTCGGTGAGAGTCCGCTGATTTTATAGACATTAATCTTGCCGCGTTTAGGCGATACAAATTGACGACTAAATAGCTTGCTGGACAACATGCTCTGTAACGTATCTTTGATGGACATCAGGGTCTCGACTTTCCAATCGGCATAGTACTCATCGTTAAGCTGTCGAGGATCAAGTAATTGTTCCATTACATCTCTTATTTCTTCAGCATGTCGGCACAGATGCTCTCTGGATCCGTCACCCTCTTCGATCGAACCTGCATTATTAAGGAACGTAACAACCTCGCTTAGTTTCTCTCTAGACGTCTTAACACGTTTGATAAATGAGGCGCCGGTCTCTGTTTGAATTGCCCGGATAATGTCACGGACCTTATTCTGTAAATCTAGAAGCGTCGGCATCTCTTTATGCCATGAAGCCAAATCATCATGAGATATGCCTGCATCTTCGTAAACTTCTTCCATTATTTGTGAGATATACCCTTCCATTTTTCGTGAAAAACTTGGGTTATATTGTTTTAGGATCCCCAATACTTCCTGTATTGCCATAAACACACCGCCCGCTTCCTTGAATAGCGGAAATCGCAACAAATTCAGTGCTGCATCACCCTCAACATAAGAGAAGTCCATCGTATGAATCATTTCCCGTGGGACCATGCTACCCAGGCCTTTGCTTCTAAATACTTCGTAAGTGAAATCACCCTTAATATCAGTGATATGCCAGGTCACCGATGGGTTAAGCGCATGAGCCATCATGTGCTGTATGCCGTGCGTCTTCCCGGTACCGGACTGCCCAATAAACAATGCATTAAAATTATTAGCCTTTGGAAAGCCCCACATAACCGGTTTGCCGCTCATGTCTGAGCCACAGCGGAAGACACAAGAATCTGAATCTATTTCTGGATTTCTGTATGCAATTCCGTTCATAAACTACTTTTTCATGGCCGCACTTCTGGCGGCTTTAATAAACTTGATTTCTGAGGCAACACACTCAGACACCATGCTGTCATCTACTAATTCGTAGCACGAATTACACTTCACACACGTGAGCTCCCCATTTTTAATTTTATTCTGATTATTGTCTGAGTTGACGACGACATTAAAGCCATCCTCTCCGCCACACACGCATCTCAAAGGAATCCCGCCTTTAACCAGCTTGATTGATCTAGAGTCAAATTCCATGGTGGGGTTTATTGGAACATCTGCGGTACTGATCAAGGATATGAGAGCATGAGTCCACTCAATACCATGTGGCTTTTCAATAATAATTCCCTCTTGTAAAGCCTTGATTTCAGCGATCACGTGTGCAACTTGATGTGGGATGCACTTCTTGTAGAAGAAATTGGAATCTTGATAAAGGAATACCGAATTAAACAGAATCGCAACAGTACCTGTCGCTCCATTACGAGCGGGGGTCACTTGTAATTTATGGGTGGCGTAAGTAGCCATTCCATAACGAAAGCCAACTTGTACTGTTAGTTTCGACACTAAATCAGCATGGATATTGAGAAAATAATCCGTTATCTCAATGGCGTGTTCTTCACGGCTAAACTGTGCATCGTGCGTTAATTCAGGATGAACTATCTTCATACCTATTTACACAGTATTAAACATCAAATTATTGCTGTTTGGGGTGTAACATTTCTATTTTTCGGGTGGATACCATAAAAAGCTATCATTAACGACGTACAGGGCTCCATTAATCCCTTGTCGGGGTTGTACTGGCTTAATGATTGCGAGCATATTGACCTCTAACATGCCAGAAATAGCACGATCGATCACTTTGTCACCATAGACATTAAAGAATTCTCGAATCAAAGAGGCACGGCAAAATATCCCCGCCTGAGCATAAACGAGTAAAA
>JAZFYA010000164.1:0-2553 GCA_036443315.1 Pseudomonadales bacterium | reverse complement strand
GTGTTGGTCATTACGATAAATCAGAGTCACGGGTTGAGCTGCACGTATCTCCTCAGGAAGATTGGTCCACTCAAGCTTGTGGATGTTATCCCCTTGGACGGTTACCTTGAGGACAATTGCCTGTTTCCCCTTATAGAGTTGCTCCGCTTCAGTTGAAGCGGGCGTAAATGTAAACCCAAGAGTCGTAACGTCTTTGCCTTGCAGTTCGAGGTTTTCAAACCGGATACTAGCTGCGTTTCCTACATCGAAATATAGTTATCGCGGGCATAGAAGGAACTAGAAAACCAATTTTATTTGACATTTTTATCAATACAGCCTTTTATTGGGAGCAATATTCTGTAACATTCGACACTGTACAGGACAAAACTTTGGCATATTCGTTAAGCCACTTAAAAATCAATAGGTTGTTGGTGATTATCTCACGGATCCCAATCGGAGGTTGACACTTTTGACAACCTTCTCGGGGTTATCAAATTACGTTGGCCTCTTGTTATTATGTCGTTTTGAGGCAACTGAGGCCTGCGAGATACCCGGAAAAAGTGTTAACCTGTCACTAGGCTTACAGACCGGTTTTGAGACAATCCCGGTTGTCGAAAACATCCGATTCCGATTAAGCCCAATAAAATAAATGAGTTAGGATTTTTTGTCCTGAACAGTGAACATTCGATCTTCCAGTAAAAAGGTATGTATGAACGATAAAGTATTGAGAAAAAAAGGGAAACCGCTTTCTATTGATGAAAAATGGATGGTTATTCAAGTTTACCAAAAGTGTAATGAGGAAAGGGATCAAACCCCCTATGTAGCGACTGAAGATGCTCATAGTCGTACCGCGAATTATACTGGCGTTGGAAGAAGACAAGTTGTTGAGATAATCAGGCATTTTAAAGATACAGGCTGTGTAGTACCTTCTTCGTCAGCAGGAAATCGGATAGTCCATTATACAAATATTCCATCAATAGCTGAAGAACAAATTCGTCAGTTTATCTTTGAAAGACATCTTGCTGGTGAAGTATGCAATGCCAACCATATTCAAGATCTCCTTAAAGAGATGCTAAAAAGAGAAATTCCATCGCGAACCATTCAGAATCATCTCGATCGCATGGGTTTCAGTTACGCAAGAACACGCAAGAAAGTTCGTTCATTACGTGAAAAGCTCTATGTTCGTCAGCAGAGACATTCCTATTTACATAATATCCAAAGCCTTCGAAATTTAGGCTATAGTCCTGTGTATTTAGACGAAAGCTTTTTGCATCATTACCATGGACATCAGTTCTCATGGTTTAGTGAAACTATAGGTGATTATTTGGAACGCCCTGCAGGTAAAGGCCGAAGATGGTGTTTCATTCATGCAATGCTCCAAACAGGTCTGACCGCCAATACCTGTTATATTTTTGAAGCGAAAAAAAGTACTGGCGATTACCATGACATGTTCAATGCTCCGCATTTCCAAGAATGGTGGATAAATCAGCTCATGCCAAATTTGTCTGAGAAAAGCGTAATCATTATGGACAGAGCGACCTTTCATCTCGTCCCTGAGGAGCAGATTATCCCTACTGCTATGAGGAAATCTGAATTACAAAATTGGTTAACCCAAAAACAAGTCCTATGGGAGGAGTATTGGCTCAAGCCTCAATTAATTGAACAAGTAAATGCATCTATTGATAAAACTCCTATTGTGCAAAAAATTGCTGAACAAAAAAATCATAAAGTTTTACTACTACCGGTACATCATCCAGAGCTTAACCCTATTGAAACTCTATGGGCAATCGTCAAAAACGAATGTGGAAAATTACTACGCCAAGGCACCCAGTTTAAACAAGTCCGTGAGCATTTAGAAACAGCTTTCAATCACATTACACCAGAAACATGCCATGGACTGTATGATAAAGTACAGAGAAAAGAAGAAGAATATTGGCTTACTGATGTGGAATTAGATTCACTAGATGAAGACATTGTCTAGTTCCTTCTATGCCCGCGATAACTATAGTGGCGCGCACGTCAACCGGCAAGGTTGGCCAGGCTGCCGTGCCTTCGAGATAGCGCACGAGTTGGGCCGCCCACTGTGCCACGGTGTGGTTCGCACGCCTGAGAACCTGTCAAGGGCACGCCTCGCTCCGCTCGGTGGCTGCGCCACCCTTGACAGAACCTGCGGCGCTCCCGCAGCAGCGTAACAGCCTGGCCGAAAACATGCCGGGGGAAGGACAAGGCAAAGCCAGCGCCAGCGAGCTGCCCTACGGCGGACACCTGCTGCTCTGGCAGCCGCACTTATCCACTGCTGAAGCAGCGTGCAGAGCGCGGTGGCAAAGCGCTCGAGCAAGCGGCTTGCGCGAGGTGCTAGCGGGCGGCTTTTGCAGGCGGGGAAGCAGCGTAGGAGAGAAGAGAAAATCTGCATCATTGTAAAGTATAATAGCAATAAAAATATTTGTTTATGGACAAGAAAGCCATTGACAAGAAAGAAGTAATAGTATATACTAGTGTACAAATGAGCATGAGCCTGGGAGTGTCAGCTCTCAGGCTCAATCGTCACGGTGATAACCTCGAGAAAGGAAAACA
>JAZFYA010000163.1:0-8269 GCA_036443315.1 Pseudomonadales bacterium | reverse complement strand
CGCAGGAAACTGTCAATATTTCAAGTTCAAACTGTCAAGTTCAAACTGTCAAGTTCAAACAACCCAGCCATGGGCAAAAAGGGGGTGTGACGTGCATGGATGCACTAATGCCGCAGGCGCATGGATGCGCAGGAGCGGCCTATAACACCTAAATTTCAATCGCTTTGGGTATAGTAGGGTGGATCTTGACCCAGCCTACAACTATTGTCATTCCTGGGCAGGCGTAATGGAACGGAATAAATCACCTTCACACAACTGCCCCCTTCGCTATACTCCACACTGTCACAGAGCCCGCGGACCAAATCGATACCACGGCCAAAGGCCTCCTCTTCCTTGGCCGCGCTTGCAACCTGGTAGTCAAAGCCAGCACCGGAATCTTTTACCACTATTTCTATCTGTAAACCGGGCTCTTGCCGGATAAAATTGAGGTGTATGCTAATACTGCCATCTTGCAATGCATTCAACCGCTGACTACGTAAACTGTAGTATTCCAAAAAGCCATCTTCAGTGTCCTTAATGCGAGAATCCAATTCCAATAAGCCATGATCTAAAGCATTGCTGTAAAGCTCTGATAACACCGTTGAAATATAATCCTGATGCACATCCACACCCACCGCATTCGACAACAATCGTATAACTTGCAGGACTGGGTCAGCCAGCTTGATCTCGTCTACACTCAACTCAAAATATAATGACCAAGGTAACGCTGTAATGTCTTCTGTGACTAGTGCGTTCACAACGGTCGCTTCGACGATGGGCGCACAGATCACTTCCACCAGGGTAATATCATCATCCTGCTTTTGATCGCCGGCAAACTGATCTATCTGGTCAATAATGCGGTCAAACATATTGCCTTCACTGCCATCAAACAGGCTGTGCAAACGCGCTTCACCAAACATTTTGTCAGCGCTGTTGCGACTCTCTTCTACACCATCAGTAAACAGGTAAAGCCTATCATTGCGGCTGATCTTGTAGACCTGTACATCCTGGCTAAATTCATCATCATGCAACATCGCCAATGGGCAGTGGGTTGGTTCAATTAACTGTTTGATATTTCCTTCGCTGTCGGCCAGTACCATGGCCGGCATCCCACCCGACCAAACCGTTAGAATATCCCACGCGCTGTTAAATTCTAGCAAGCTCACAGCTAGCAGCATATTTTCAGGCAGCAGGTCACGCAGCGAACGATTCATCTCAGCGGCAATTTTACCAATACTTATGCCTTTGATTGCCATGCTCCGAAAGGCAGGGTAAACCGGAATAGCCCCTACTGCCGCAGGCAAACCATGGCCGGTGACATCGCCGATAGCGATATAGAGATTTCCGAAGGGACCCTGCGCAGTGAGCAACACATCACCATTGAACACAGACGTAGGGGAAATATGATAGCGAAAATTCTCCGTCTGACTGATATGTTTTTCAAAATGGTTGGCAAAGATATTTTCTACAATTTTATGTTCCTGGTCGATGTGGTGCTGGAAAACCTTTAATTCTTTATATCTCTGTTCCATATGCTGGTAAAGCTCGCTCACCCGACGATGAGCTTCGACTTTTGAAGAGACCACATCGGCTGAAAAAGGTTTGGCAATATAGTCATCACCAATGGCCAAACACTTACTGAGAATATCTGTATCTTTGGCCCCGGTTAGAAAAATAATCGGCAGGTGACGATCCCGCGCTATGGCTTTCATTCTCCTACCCGTTTCATAACCGTCAATACCGGGCAGGCCGATATCCAGCACTACCAGAATCGGCAGCGGCTGGTCGTTGGTGAGATACGCTAACGCCTCTTCACCACTGGCAGCTTGCAAACAGTCAATGCCCATATCTTCAATAATGCCCAATAGCAGAAAACGTATGGAAATACTGTCATCAACAATCAATACAGCCATATCAGCTAATGTCAAACTTGCTCTCAAAGCGGGAGATCATCAATACCTTCTTGACCTGAGGGCGACAGTTGATCAGTTTAATGGAGGTCGCCCCATCACCCAGATGGCGACGCATATTTAATAGCATGCCAAGCCCGGAGCTATCCATATATTCGGTGTTGCGAAAATCAACGATATAGGCTTTACCGTTGCTATTGGTATAGGCATCTCGAAATCCCTCCACTGAACCAAAATTAAATTTACTGTCCAGACCGATAGTTACCACATCATCTATTTCCCGCGTTGTTAACGACATAAGTGAACCTCTAGTGGAGTGTTAAAACAAATCAATATCGCCCTCTTGCATAGAACGTTGCACTACCTTTTGAGCAATATTCTGCGCGTGGAAGCGGTCTCGTAGCGTATTCAGTTTATCGGCTACCTGTTTGAGCTCATGCTCATCGCAAGCGCTGGCCACTTCTGTATGGGATACAATCGCCACTTCGTGAATATGCTCCAAGCGCTCCTGGATATGGCCAGCTAGCTGGTTGACAATATCCTCAAATTGCAGCGCCTGGATCGAATGATTGATTTCCTGGTTAATAGCGTCACTACTCGTCGCTAACTGCTGCAAGATAGTGTTCGTATCGATGTTGATCTCTTCGACTTGACCCAGCATCCTATCGATATTAATTTTGCCTTCAATGGCGGTATTCATATCCAAGCTGGCAATGGCGCCAACCTCATCACTGACCTCTCTCATCCGGCCCTTCACCTGCCCTATCGTCTCGCGGATTTGTTCATTGAGACTGGAGGATGTTATGGATAATGCCCGCACCTCGTCAGCCACCACCGCAAAGCCTCGGCCCACTTCGCCAGCACGAGCAGCCTCGATGGCGGCATTGAGGGCCAGCAGATTGGTCTGGTCCGCCAGTTTTTGCACATTGTCGAGAATAGAGAACATGCCTTCCATATAGTGGGTCATATCATCGATACGGTGAATCGCCCCAATGCTTCTGTCGCTAATTTGCACCAATAAATCGACGTAATGCTGGATAATGGCACCAGTCTTGGCAATGAAATCGCTAATAAGCAATCCACTGTTGTCGTTATTTTCCGTGTCGCCAGCAATACGGTTCACTAGCTTCATAGCCATTTCAGTTTGCAGATTGGTTTTAGTGACCACATTGCTAAAGCTTTGTTGCAACCTCAGGGTTGAATCCTCGATCAGGCTGCCAATGCGCTTGATATGCTCGCTCACATGCTCAGTTTCTTCGTTGAGGATCTTTTCGATTTGCGTACCGATAACCTCCAGCTCTGCCTGCACACCTTCACTGAACACAGAACTCGCCATATTCTCGTCACTGTTCCTGGCCTCTACCTCCCTAAGCGCGCAAAAAAACCAGCTGCCAACCACCAGCAGTAAAGCCATCACCGCCACCAGTTTGCCCTCCAGCAGTACTATCGCCAGCAAGGCCAATAGGCTAACCAGCAGCGCCGGGGCATAATGCTTGACGACTAAGCCTGTCATGCTTGCGCTTCCCTCCTCACCGTAAGCCAGCAGTGGGTTTAAAACCTCTGCTTTATTTACCATAGCACCGGTTCACTAAAAAGCCTCCTATCTCCCCCAATGCCAACACCTCCGAGGCCGCTTCCTTCTCTATCGCCATCCGGGGCATACCCCAGACAATGGAAGTGCTTTCATCCTGGGCAATGGTAAACCCACCCTGTTGGCGCATTTGACCAAGACCGTTGGCCCCATCGGATCCCATGCCGGTCAGAATAATCCCGATAGATTTTTCACCACAGTGTTTAGCCACTGATTCAAATAACATATCGACTGAGGGTTTATGGCGATTGACCGCAGCGGAGTCGTCACAATAACCATATAAATTCCCTCCTCTGCGTTTTACTAACATATGCTGCGAACCATTGGCTAAATAGATATGGCTGCGTTTTAAGGCTTGACCCGATTTTGTAAATTCTTCTACCGTTAGATCAAGCAGACTGTCGAGACGCTCTGCAAATGATGTGGTAAAACCCGGCGGCATATGTTGCACTATCACTATGGGTGGCATGGTATCGGGGAGCGTGCGCAGTACTTCCTTAATCGCTTCAGTGCCACCCGTTGAGGCACCAATAGCAATAATGTCCACCGCATTGGGCTCCCCTTTAGGTACAGATTTGATCCGCCCGGGAAATTGCTGTTGCTTGGCATTGTGTTCAATGGCCGCAATATTGGCCCAGGCGGCTTGTTTAACTTTTAAGATAATGTCAGCCGACAGCTCCGCTAATTGTTCTGGCACGTCAACTTTTGGCTTGGGTATAAAGTCTATTGCACCGATTTCAAGAGCCTCTAAGGTAATGGCAGCACCTTTTTCAGTCAGGGTTGAGATCATCACTACCGGCATCGGTCGCAGCCGCATCAGGTTGCGCAGAAAGGTGATGCCGTCCATACGCGGCATTTCAACATCCAGTGTAATGACATCGGGATTTAATGCCTTAATTTTATCCCGCGCATCGATTGGATCGATAGCTGAGCCAACAATGTCAATCTCGTCATCTTTACTTAAAATCGCTGTTAGCAACTGTCTAATCAGCGCCTGGTCATCGACGATCAGTACTTTTACTGTTTTTCCCATAGTCATTCACTGTGTTCACGGTTAAAACAATTCAATATCGCCCTCAACAGGCTGCTGGATAATATCTTTTTGATACTCTTCTTCACGGTTGACAATAGTGTTATTGTGGATGGTGCGCAGTTTTTTTACCTTGGCTGTACCGTCTATTGGATCAAACACTAGTTTGCGTGGAAAGGTTTCACCGGTGTCAGCAGACAACAAGGTAAGGTTTTCTATTTCAATATATTCCAACACAAATTCTATATTTTTCTTGCCGATATCACTCAGCTGTTTTATCACTTTACCACCGCCAAATATTTTCACTCGTAAATTTTTTCTTCTGCCGCCATGGCTCAGTATTTCGTTAATCAAATGCTCCATGGCGTAATTACCATAGCGCGTGGCATCACTGATTTCATTGCCCCATGACACTTCATGACTTTGTTTTTCGGTGAGTGGCAACATAAAATGATTCATGCCACCAATCCCTCGCCTAACATCCCAGATACAGGCGGAGACACAGGAACCTAAGGTAGTAGCAATCATTTCATCACCCCGAGTCACATAAAATTCACCCGGTAATATTTTTGCGACAAAGCGATTGTGCTGCCTATCCCAAAAGCGATTGATATGTTCAAAGCCATCTAAGCAGTCGGAAATTTTTGGTCTGAGAGGGGTCACATTCATTGTTGACTCGTATAGTATAGCTGGCTGGTATGGCACAATAGTAAAGCTTTCGAAGCAGTCGAATTGTGCAAACTAGATTGCACAGCTTTTAGCCTATAACCCGGTCAAAGTGGATGATGCCAGTCCACCCCGCAACAGCATTTTAACTCGATTAAGTGCCCTTTATTTCTCACTCCACACAGTTAATAGGTTTGCTGGCAGCGATGGATAGGTTTTTGAAAAATAGTGCGGCCTTTTACTTCAAAGGCTGATTCTTCTTTCATCAGGCTTTCACTGTGTCCCAACATCAATAGGCCACCGGGTCTAAGCAATTGGTAAAAACGATCGACTAATTCATGTTGCGTATTCCGATCAAAATAGATCAACACATTCCTGCACATGATGACATCGAAGGGACCTTGCACTGGCCATGAGCCCATTAAATTCAGTTGCTTAAAGGTGATCAAGCCTTTCAATTGGGGGTTAACTTTGACTTTGTCACTATTGTCGCCTGAGCCTTTTTTAAACCACTTGTGTTTTATCTCCTTGGATAAATCTTTAATGTTGTCTTGGCTGTAAGTACCAACCTTGGCGGTTTCCAATACAGTGGAATCCAAATCAGTGGCAAGTATTTTAACATCCCATTGACTGACCTTTCCTTGATTGAGCTTTCCTTGATTGAGAAAGGAGTCCATCGCTTGCTTTAAGGTAATAGCCAAGCTGTAGGGTTCTTCGCCGGTGGAGCAGGCCGCCGACCAGACTCTTAGTCTTTTAGTGGCTGCGTACTTAGCCAAGTGCGCGGGGATAAACTGATCCTTTAAAAAATCAAAGTGATGAGATTCGCGAAAAAAACCTGTGAGGTTAGTGGTAATCGCATTAATAAAATTCGGCAATTCTTGGTTATCTTCGTTCTTCAGCAATAAGCAATAGTCCTTAAAACTGGGAATACGAAGTTCACGAGTGCGCCTCATCAAGCGTCGGTACACCATTTCGCGTTTACGGTCGTCGAGTACAATACCCGTCGAGTCATACACTAACTGACAGATAAAACGGAACTCTTTATCTGTCAGGGTATGTTCTGGTGCTCGCTGATTTTTTTTTACTGCGATCAAAATTCCTCCCACTCATCATCGGACCCGACTGCAGCTAAACGACCGGCCGCAGGACGTGCTTTTGATGCTGAGCGGGTTTTGCCTATTGGGCTAACACTAGCGCCTTCCTCACCGGTATTGAAGAAGCCAACTTGATCTAACAATGCCTGCGCCTGTTCTTCCATGGCTTTACTCGACGCGGAGGCCTCTTCCACCAACGCGGCGTTTTGCTGGGTCATTTCATCCATCTGGGCAACGGATTGACTGACTTCGTTGATACCGGCGGCTTGTTCTTTACTGGCGCTATCGATGTCTTCGATCATGGTGACGACTTCTTGCACTGCGGTCACCAGTTCGGTAAAGGTTTGACCGGTTTCATCCACCAGCTTGGTGCCTTTACCGACCGCCTCGACACTGTCATTAATTAAGCCTTTAATTTCCTTGGCCGCAGCGGCACTGCGTTGCGCCAGGTTGCGCACTTCCGCAGCCACCACGGCAAAACCGCGACCCTGTTCGCCAGCCCTGGCCGCTTCCACCGCCGCATTGAGAGCCAACAAGTTGGTCTGGAAAGCGATCTCATCAATAACGCCAATAATGTCGGAAATCTGCTTACTCGATTTATTAATTTCTTCCATAGCAGTCACCGCATTACCCACCACTTCACCACCGTTACTGGCTTTTTCCGACACACCATTAACCAGTTTGGTCGCCGCAGTGGCGTTCTCAGCGTTTTGTTGTACCGTGGTGGTTAACTCTTCCATCGCTGAGGCGGTTTCTTCCAGGCTGGAGGCCTGGGCTTCGGTGCGTTGACTTAAATCGGTATTGCCCTGGGCAATTTCCTTGGAGGCACTAAACACATTATTGGAAGCGCTACGGATTTCTCCCACCATACTGCGCAGATTACTCATAGAATCATTCACGGCAGTGGCCAGCGCCAGGAATTCACCCCCATACTCACCGTCCATACCACGACTGAGGTCACCTTTAGCTAGGGCCTGGGTCACTTCAATAGCACCGGTCACTGGTTCGACGATGGCATCGAGCATACTATTGATACCGTCACCCAGTAGTTTAAGGAAACCTGCGTATTCTTTGGTATCAATCCGTTTATCCAGCTCACCGTTAATTGACGCCTGAATCATGCTTTCTATCTGTCGTTGCGCATCACGTTCTTCGGTGATATCCAGCCACTGCACGGCGGTACCAAGATGCTCACCTTTATTGTCCTTCAGGGCGATAGCGGTGACATTAAATTCCAGGTCAGCCACTTCGAGATCATTACTGAACGGCAGGTTATCTGGATTGCCTAACAGATTTTGTTGATGGGCGGGGTTTTTGTGGAAAACATCAAAGTTGGAGCCGACGATTTTATCCACGCTGAAAGCGGGTAGTACCGTTCTCAGTTGCGCTTCGCGACGCCGCATCATCGCTTCCACCGCCGGATTCATATAGACAATATTGCCTTGTTTATCCGACATCATCACATTGGTGGTCATGCCCTCAACGGCGGAACTCAGTCGTCCCACCTGAACCTGATTAGCGCGTTGCGCGGTGACATCCTGCCATTCCAGTGAATTGCCAACATACTCACCAGCGGCGTTTAAAATCGCTGTCACATTGAGCTCAAACTTTAAATGCTCAATTTCAATATCGGCTTTCCAGGGTAAGTTGTTCGGGTCACTCAATATCTTGCGCTGATGCGCCGGGTCTTTGTGGAAACCATCAATACAGGTGCCGATCAGTACCTCCGCATCGGCTTTAAAACCAGGGTATTTCTGCTGGAAGGTGGCTTCGTTGTCCTTCAACAGTTTCAGCGTCGCCGGATTGGCATAAGTGATAATCAAATCACGATCGATCATCACCTGCGCGGTGCCGGATTGATCCATCGCTCCTTGCAACTGGGCGGCCAAATTCTCTTGCTCACGCAGTGCCGTCACATCCTGCCACTCCAGCGAGTTGCCGACATAAGTACCGCCCGCGTCCATAATCGCCGTTACATTCAATGAAAACTTTAAATGCT
>JAZFYA010000162.1:0-2711 GCA_036443315.1 Pseudomonadales bacterium | reverse complement strand
CACTTAAAGTCTACGGTCTACGTTTTCGATGATAGTGGAGTTAGTGATCTAGAAACGTTTTTGGAATGTAATCGACAAGAACTCGTCGAAAAGGAATTTAAAGATTTAAGACAACTGATAAATCTGCAAGTAATTCCCGCCAAACGCGATGTTACAAGCTCAGATGACAGCAGTAGCAAAAAGCCCCTATCTGCAATAACAACTAACTTCTTTAATAGGGAAAATGAGTTATCAAATGATGATCTAAGTAAAATAAATGAGCTTGTTTTAGGGATGGATAAAGAGCTAGGAGAACGCTATGAATCCTTTTTCAAGGATTTTTTGTTCGGCGACAATGACGGTGACCGGTCGTATTGCCTCAAATAAAAATCAAACCACAGTGGACCAGTACACCTCATCGCCATAAACCTAATATGCCTGCCTGAGAGCAGTTTTCCATTCGCGTGTTGGTAGTGCAGTCATCCTCTTGATTTCATCACACTATTTACCATAATCCAAGCCAGTCTATATATTTGAATAAACTGGTAGAGGTGGCGTTTCATTGATCATAAGTGCTCGAAGCTTCTCTTCTTGAGATTCTTGATTTCTACGCCACTGCGCGATCCTCCTTTGTAGGGTTCGCGTTTGTCCCTCGGCATATTGGTTTGGGTATTTTTCCATAAGCCATAGGATAATCTCTTTGGCGTTAGTCTCAGACATTATCTCCAGCCGCAATCTGATTTCATCCCACGTATTTTCAAAAGGATCTTTTCTTGTGCGCCAGGTTCGCGGAGCACGTCTCAAATCCACTTTTTTACTCGAACGATAATAACGACTTACAATCGATGTCGCTTCAGTCTCATCGTTAATTCGAGCGCTAATATCCTTTTCAGTGACGACAAGGCTTGTGTCTAAATGGCCATTTTTATTCCAGGAATACCTCCACATCTCATCTTGTAGTGCTTGCAGCTGCGCCATTAAACCGACAGGGTCGAGTGACTCATACTCTGCTGTTAACAATTTTTTCTGTTCCGGGCTGACATGCTCAGAGAGCAGGATACGCTGAAACGGTGTCTTTGCACTATCGTATTTCTTTGAGACTTTAGCCCCTAGCCGTTCTTTCTCTATTAATTTCAGTGAAGGCTGGAAAAAATTAACATACATCCTCAACACTCGGTATAACTGCGCTAGTGCCGTCCAAGCTTTGTGCCCTTCAAAACGATCGTAACCTACTAGCCTACGCACTACCGAGCCGTTCTTTTCTTCAACATGTGCTTGATCATTTTTCCGGTGCGTTCGTGCCCGCGTAAAAGTGATGTGATTATCTTCACAATAGTCTAGCAAATCATAATTGATAAACTCACTGCCACAGTCCGTATCCAGCCCTTGCAGTGGAAATGGCAACAGTTCATCAGCGATTCGCAAACCGTCAATAACATCCTCAGCGCTCTTTCTCAGCAGTGGCATGCACTCTAACCATCCCGTGGATATGTCAACCAGAACCAATGTATTCAAGAATGCACCGTTAGTATTGCCGCCACAGTGAGCGACCAGGTCAGCCTCGAAAAAGCCTGGAGTAACGTCGTCCCAATCAGCAAATGTCCTGACCTGAATTTGATTCTTTAAAAGGTTGCCTCGACGAGTTGTGCTTACACCTAGCTTGATGCTCTCTCGTTCCGGTCTCAGAAGGCGATCAACAGTCGCTGGACTAATGCTGAGCAATCGTGCCCGAACATCGCTAGGTAAACAGAGGTGACCGTGACGCTCCATTGCCTCTATGAGCTGAGGTAAAAACGGTACTAGGCGTTTGGAGCAAATGTGGTTGGCGGCACACCAAACTGAAATCAAAGCTTGTCGTACTTGATCATCGTACTTCTGACATACGAGGCGCCTTTTAGGTGTAGTAGGAGCTTCAGCACTGTTTAACAGTCGGATGGCATATTTTCGCTCGTAGCCAGTGGCTGCTATAAACCCATCCAACACTCTTCCCTTACCCATCCAGTCTGCATCTTGATACGTCTGCCTGACACCGATCAATAACTCCCGCCTTGCGCTCAGACTCATTGTTTTCACCATCATCTAATATCCCCTGCCTTATTATTTATAAGTAGTGTGATTTTAGATGAGGCAACGACCCCCAAGTAGTGTGGTATTTAGTGAGTCAATGCGATAGGGATCGTCACCTGTGCCGTATTTGTCGAGAGCCATACTATTGATGAACGCTTAGTGAGGGCTTGGTGTATTTCTTTTTGAGCTCTTGGCGACGTTGTGCTCGTTCGGAAACACTTAACTTTGATCGTTTGCCTGAAGTCTTAGTATCAAAGCCTTCGAGCTTTAAGCTGTGCTGGTAGTTGTGTAGTTTTACTTCATTGGCATAGTGCTTTTTGTAGAGGATTGAGTCGTATTCGAAGGTCTTCTCGGTTTTGTAGATATAAAGATTTAGCGAGTAAGCTTTCCGCCGAATTGTTTTGCCGCTTTCAAAGGCACCCCAAGATTCTATTTGGTAATAGCCGGTTTTTTTTGCGCCGTGCCACTGGATGCCAATATCTAGGAGTTCTTTAAGATAATTAATGGCGGTATTAACCCGCTGAGCTGATATTCCTGTTTCTTCTGTGATCTTGGGGCGGGTGGGCTGATCCAGTTGTACAAGGGCTGCTAGTACGGCCATTTCATAGTTCATTGCACAGCGCTCCAAATAAGGTGCTTATATAAGCATCATAACGCACAATGGT
>JAZFYA010000161.1:0-6330 GCA_036443315.1 Pseudomonadales bacterium | reverse complement strand
CGGGGTCGGAACAACCCCCTGTCATTGGTGCGCTCGCTGATTTGTTATTGGGGGAGCGAGTCCTTGGGGATCCCGGGTACGCAAATCGCAGTGAGATTAAAGATGTCGCAACAGGCGGTATCAAAGGCTTCGAAACGCGGGAAGGCTTATTGTTTAGACAATGATATAGCGTTGGATATCCTCTAAGTTGTTTAGTTGTCAGCGTCCCTAATTGACCTTCAAATTTACGCCTTAGGACGCCTAATTTTTAACTGCATTATAACTATTCTTAACTTTTTCCAACATAGTTTTCACCTAAAATCGCCTGTTTTCGGTTGATTTCCATAACGAAAACGGGTTTAATCTTTCCCAGAATCAGCGGAGCTACAACTTAATACCAGAAACCGGCCCAGTGCTGGTTTTTAATTTAAGTGACTTAATCAATGGGCAACGACTTAGGTGGATAAGCTGCAGTCTATCCACCTAAGTCGTTACCTAAAGGGTCATTCAACCTCCAAATAACAATATAACCCTTTAAGGGCACCTCTATTAACTGTCCACCCCTGTCCCAGCGTTTGTTTTTTCCCGATTTTAATTGAATGGATTTATTTTCGTTTTATTTTAACGTGTGTTCAGAAATTGATGGGCAACGCAACAAATCAAGGAGAAAGAACATGACGATAACTAAAGGTCAATTAACCTTCGATGCGGAAGGACAAGAAGGGGGGCTTTATCACAGTCGCGTACTTCATGTTCCCAGTTCAAGTTCCGGGCTTACTATTGGGCGGGGTTACGATATGAAAGAAAAGACTGCTGCTAAAATTTCATCTGATCTTACCGCTGCCGGTATTGAACACGCTTCAGCGGGTCTTTTATCAAAAGCTGCAGGGCTCAGCGGTGATGATGCCAAACAGTTTATTACCGATAACAACTTACAATCATTTGAAATTACACCCGAGACACAAGAGGCTCTTTTTGACGCCATATACTCAGAACTTGAAAACGATGTTAAACGTATTTGTAATAAAGCCGACTGCGTCGCCACTTACGGTGCAGTGAATTGGGATGGCTTACGTGTCGAGATAAAAGATACCTTGGTGGATTTGCGATTTCGTGGAGACTACCATGCTACGAGTCGCCGCTTAATTCAAAAGCACGTGGCGAATAATGATGTAAAAGCATTTTCCAGCGCCTTGTCTGATCAATCACAATGGACAAATGTACCGCCTGATCGTTTTAATCGGCGCGTCGATTTTTTAACAGGATCTGTTGATACGGCGGAGTCAAAGGCTTAGACAATGGAAAACGATACGGTGGAACCAGCAGCGCCGGATAATTCATCCCCCCGCCTGGCCGATCAAGGTTTACAACTGATCACCGAATCGAGCGCCATGTGCGAATACGCGCTGACCAACGGGCTGGAAGTCCCCTCGCAACTGGTACAGCGCCTGTGCGTCCTCACCGCAGCGCCCGACGCCGAGATGGAGGAACAAGAGCTGGGCGAGCTGGCCGCCATTCACCAGCAACTGAACCGCATTATCTCACCGGCCACCCCCCAGGCCGTTGTTCTGATAGGAAACAAAAGCCGGCAAAACCTGCTAAGTTTTTTGGGTGCCGTGCCCATTGTGCGTCATATTATGCTCATATCCCTGTTCTTCCTGGTTGCTTTTATGGTGATCGGGCAGATGGAGATTATTAACGAAGACAATTTAACCAGCGGTATTCTCGGCAGCCACGGCGCGGTGGCCGTTGCCGTTCTCAGTTATCTGATTTGTTGTGCGGGCCTGGGTGCTTGTTTTACCTGCCTGTACCGTCTCAACGACTATGTCTCGAAAGCCGTGTACGATCCTCGCTACGATTCAACCTATTGGACCTCGATTCTTCTCGGCGTCATCGCTGGGGTCTTTATCTCGGAACTGCTATTCAGTGTACTATTCAGTCATGCCGCCCTGCCAGGCGGCGATTCGGCGCTTATAGAAAATCACGCCGACAATTTGGGCAAACCGGCGCTGGCATTGTTCGGGGGGTTCTCGGCCAATATGGTTTACAAGATACTCCAGCGCCTGGTGGATTCAGTAGAGTCCCTGGTCAGAGGCGATCAAAACGCCATCAATCAAGCACGCCGGGCTGTAGAAGTCAGTCAACTCAAGAGTCAGAAAAAAGAGCTGCATATGGAGGTGGCCAACCAACTGGTGGCCCTGGAACAAGATCTGAAAAACGATCCTGAACAAGCGCAGACGAAAGTAAAGCAGGCGATTGATCAGTTGTTGGGTGGAAGGGACAGAAATACGTGAGGCGATATCTTTGCTGATTGAAAGAGATCAGAGAGATAGTAAAAATGAGAAAATGAAGATGGACGATGCGCTAAACCGATACGGTATCAATAATGTGAACTCAAACTGAATGTGAGTCGAATGCGATTGGCGTTAAAAATAAAACAACCAAAAAAATATTTTGACAGGATAACAGGATACTCAAGATAACAGGGCGGATTAAAAAAAGCGCCTGCTAAATAATGAATAGTACCGGGTTAATACCCCATCCCCTTGTGGTGGGGATGATTTACTTTCATTTTGATCAAACGATAAGGAGACCAACAATGGCTAATAATGGCGGCAAGAAAAAATCCAACAAGAAAAAATCCAAGCGTGAGCGATTAAGTCTTAAAGCTAGAAACAAGAAGAAAGATGTCAATAATACCGATACTGATCCCGGGGAAGAAGTAACGTCACTGTCTAAAAATGGGGCTGAGGAAAGCGTTAAAAATGACGAGGAGACCCCTTAGAGCGACCGCTAATGGTCTGGTGGCAAACCATGGTGAATGGGGCGCCCAAAAAACCGAATTTTGCGATTGATCAGTGGAAGCAAAAGAGGAGATAACGATAAGATCTTGTCCTCGATTGTCGCGATAGTTTATTCGAAGCACTCACATTTAACATTAATAACCATTTAACCATTTAACCATTTTCTTAGTCCTGGTTTTTTTATTTACATGGACGGTAATGAATGCCGCAGGTGCAGGAAACGTGGGAGCGGCGATTGAGCAGCCAACGCATAAGCGTTGAATAATCTCATGTATTCAAAGACATTTAATAAAGCAAAGAGACTTAGCGTTTTGAATAAAGAGTAAACGGAAACGTCCTTGCCTTCTCTGAGGTAAGGTAGTTCATCCCCTTTCAGGGGTATTCCAAAACCCACCCTCCGGGATGGAACCTTTAACATTTAACCCACAGGAGATTCTCTCATGAGTACTAACATTTTATATTTTAATGATGCTTTTGGTGATCCTTTGGGCGAGGCGTCTCGCGTAGCAGTGAGTCATATTACTGATTCCAATCGGATGTATTTCTTTAAAGGTAGCCAATACTACCGCTTCAATTGGAGTGAAAATACAGTAGATCCCAATTATCCCACATCCATTAGCAGCGGTTGGCCGGGCGTTCCCAATGATATAGATGCGGCAGTGAACCATCCCATTTCTTCCAACATAACGTATTTCTTTAAAGGTAGCCAATACTACCGCTTTAATTGGGAAAAAAATAAGGTTGAAGATGGATATCCCGCAAACATTAGCAACAATTGGCTGGGTGTGCCTGATGATTTAGACGCAGTAATATTGCATCCGTCAAGCGACAACGTGTTGTATTTCTTTAAAGGGGATCAATACTATCGCTACAATTGGACTAAAGATAAAGTAGAGTCCGGATATCCCAGTTCCATTAGCAGCGGTTGGTTGGGTGTTCCCGATAATATAGACGGAGCAGTAGCGCATCCAACTGACTCGAAGCTAATATGTTTTATTAAGGCGAGTCAGATCTACAGATATAGTTGGAGCCAGGAGAAAGTAATTGAACCGACCCGCTTCCTAATGAAGAGTCGTAGTGAGCCTAAAAAATTTTTGACATTGGACTCGTTGACCTCGCCTAGCTTTATTCCGAAACAGCGAGAAAGCACAAGGAGTCAACAATATTTGTTACTGCCAACGTTGGACGAGCATTACATTATTATTAATAGTTCGTCCCCTAATACTTTAGAAGGATCCTTGCTTGAGGTAGAGATAGGCATTACAACATTGAGATGGAATTCTAATAGAACGAGGTTAGACATACAGCTATGGAAGATTGGGGAAATCGATAACGGTTACCGGCGTATCGTTAACAAAGCAACCGGTCAAGCGATTTGTATAGATAATGGTGGAATAAAGATGAAGGCTGTCACTGAGAATGACTATAACCAAGAATGGTATTTAATTCCGGTGGCATCTAATTATACCTACTACGACTTTCTTAAGGACAACGAGGATCTACAGTTGTCTCTGATAGTTCCGAACATGGATAGGCGGATCCTTGATGTGGATATTGAGCAGCTTCCCTCGCTGGCAGGGGTACCGGCAAGGCCTGAGACAGATGATAATGTTATGCAGGCACTTGTATTGGCTGCGACCGTATTTGCTGTTATTGTCGCTACGGTGACAACAGCAGGAATAGCGACGGGGGCTGTGGCTGTCGGCTTGACTGTTGGTGCTGGTGTTCTCACAACTGGCGGAAATGCAGCGTGGTTGTTCTGGCCGACAGATAGCGATGCACAATGGGAGGCTATCGAAGCGCTATACAAAAACCAGTTGAATGCCACGCGATTTGCCATTGCGAAGAACAAATTCGATACCGCAAAGGTGAACTTTGATAATGATGTTGGACAGCTCCGGGAGACATTAGATGATTTGATGGAAGGAAGTGCCTCCTCATTAGATATCAATACTGCCAGCCGTGAGCTTGAGGACTTACACGATGCTTTGATTGCCATGCCCATAGAGTTAGACAAAATCTGTGGAAATATCACCGATAATACTCAATTAGGTGATCTCAAGGCTGTCATGGGGTTGTACGTGAAATATATGTTGATCCATAGCCGCACGCTGTTTGCAATGCGCCTGGTTTCAGATGAATATAACGGTAGCGCTATCAACAACGAGGTTTATGATGAGGCACAACGTATCCACACTTTCCTTGATAGGGCAAGAGATCTCGTAATAAAAATGATAAAAAAATCTCAGGAAATTGAGGTTCAACGGTACACAATGGAATTTGACTATATGGCTCAAATGGAGGGGGTGACAGCATATAAAATCAATCTCGACGGTGAAAGAATTAGTACTCATCTTGATAAAGCTGCAGCGGAAAACGGCCTGAAATTGATACAAAAGGAACGTGCCGGTATATTCCATGCTGAGAACGAGGTATACCGGCTACTCTTCAATGGTGTTCGCAAGTCCCTGTTAAACCTGGGAGTTGATCTGGCAACGCCGGTTGCGTCAGTTATCGAGCAGGACACGAAATCGGAGGTACTGTTGTCCTAATACACTCAATCAAACTGCGAATTACGAGGGATACGAGATCCTGCTTGAAATTGGCAACTTTGACAATTGCAATTAACGTGAGGCTTAACTTTATGCTTCTTGTTCCCCATAGGAATGTATTGTAACCCGTAGTTGATGCGGGTTTTTTTAGGGCTGTTTTTTTAGCGATTAATTCTAGGAGGCTGTCGGATTATGGATGATTCTACTGCGACGGACTAAATCCGCACCAGCACCCGTGAAGATCAAGGGTAACAGTTAAGCTATGGCTGAAGATATATGCTTTTACCCATTAGACTCTTTCAAGTCACTTAAAGTTACTTTTAGATTGAGCAGTGGGTCGGCGATGATGGGCTATGTCTGTCAGCATCTACAAAAAACGTGTCCACTTTACGGACTAATAGCCAATGACCAATGACCAATGACCAATTACCAATGACCAATGACCAATGACCAATGACCAATGACTAATGACTAATGACCAATAATAATTTAACAATCAACAATTACAATACAACCCTTTAGCCATATAACAATATAACCATCCAACTATTATTCATTTTGTTTTCACCTTAAGCTGACCATTAATGACCTTGGTTTTCGATGGTTTGCCATAACGAAAACGGGTTTAATATTTCCATAATCAGGGAAACTAAAACGCGAACAAACAGAAACCGGCGCAGCGCCGGTTTTTTAGTTTAAGTGACTTAGTGGGTGAGAATAAATACATTATCACCGAGGATAAAAACTGGAAATTCACACTGTGGATTAAACAGAGACGGAGATCTTAACACCCCACCTGACGTAACGCGGGACACTACTGATCGCAGTAAGGAAAACAATATAGGGCAACAGCCTTACTATAAGTTGTTTAGTTGACGGGATCGTACTAGCTCTGTAGTTCACCACACTGCCGTGAAAGATAGGTAATTAGTTACAAAGGCATTCTTAGTTACAAAAGCATTCAATAAAGAGAAATATCAAACCATAGCCCGTTT
>JAZFYA010000160.1:0-9628 GCA_036443315.1 Pseudomonadales bacterium | reverse complement strand
ATTGATTGGGTATATATCACAGCTCATACCGTTGGTATATCCCTTTAAAACCAAAGTGTTAGACCACTTTGTGGTAGATCATGCAGTTTTCCCGGCCCTACCTCTAGTGTAGCCACCAACAAACAAGAACGTTATCAGTGGGTGCAAAAGACCCTGGTCAAACACCGGTATTTACTGCTAGGCAAGGCCGACAGGGGCGTTGTCACCCGTTATCTCATGAAGGTAACGGGTGACTCCCTAGCCCAGACCAAGCGGTTAATACGGCAATACGCCAACACTGGCACTGTCGCGGTGAAGCCCGCCCGCCGTAATGGCTTCAAGCGCGCCTACACCGATGCTGATATTCGCCTGCTAGCGGCCATGGATGAGCGGCACGGACAGCCCAGCGGCCCTGTTTTTAAAAAGCTGTTAAAAAGCTGTGTGAGCGCGCCTACAAGCGCTTTGATCAGGGAGAGTATGAACGGCTGGCCAATATTTCGGTGTCTCACCTGTATAACCTGCGCAGCTCCAAAACCTATCAACGCCAGCGCTGCACCCTGACAAAAACACGCCCTAAAGCCGCCGCTATCGGCCAGCGTCGCAAGCCTTGCCCCAATAATCAACCAGGCTATATTCGTATTGATTCAGTCCATCAGGGCGACCAGGATAAACGCAAAGGCATTTATCATATCAATGCTGTAGACGAGGTGACTCAGTTTCAAATCATCGTCACTCTGGAACGCATTAATGAGGCGTTCATGTTGCCCGCGCTAAAACAGATACTGGCGGCTTTCCCCTTTAAAATAAGGGGTTTTCATGCGGATAACGGTGGGGAGTACATCAACTATACCGTTGCAGAGCTGTTGGATAAATTACGCATTGAGTTCACCAAGTCACGCTCCCGGCATAGCAATGATAACGGCTTGGTGGAAAGCAAAAATGGCTCTGTCGTTCGTAAACTCTACGGCTACATACATATACCCCAGCACTACGCCACAGAATTTTCCGGGCTCAATAGCGATCAAGTCTACCGGTACGTCAACTTCCACCGCCCTTGCTATTTCCCCTCAACAGTCACTGATGACAAAGGGAAAGAGAAAAAGAAATACCGCTATGAGGACATGATGACGCCTTATGAAAAATTCCGTAGCCTGCCCAAACCCAGCCAATATTTAAAGCCAGGCATCACCTTTAAAACGCTTGATGCATTTGCAAGTAAAATGACGGACAATGAGGCCGCTGAACAACTGAATTCAGCCCGAGATCACTTATTTAAACAACTCCATGAGCGACTCAAGATAAGGGCCTAAAACACCTCCCCTTCAGGCTCATTTCTGGATTGGAAAATACTGCTGGAAGCCATATGTGAACTTGATATTGAAGAGCTAATATCTATAGAACTACCTTTGGGATTTGGACGTGACTAATTTTGCTTTATCAGATATAAAAAACAACCGTTTTACCGTTTATCAAGATGGAAATTTCTACCCTATCACCATATACCAGAGAGAAGACAAGCAGGTCAGTTATACCCCGTCTTTCTCCATCATCTTCACTCGGAATCAAGAGAAAGGGTAAAAATAACCACTGTTCACCGAAAGCCAGCTATCGGCCAAGAGCTGCCATTTAGGATATAATAAAATGACGTGCTAAATTGCCGCTTTTTCCACGAATTGCGGCCATTGATAAAAACAGATTTAGTCCGCAATACTGTTGATTGGGTACTTCAGCAAAGTGCCAATTGCCGTCATTCAGCAACAGAAATATAATGAGAAAAGCGGACGTTAACGCCTCAATCAGTCAACGCTTTAGCATTAAGAAAACATCTGATTTTTAAGGACGGTTCCACATTACGCAGATGCTACTTTAAAGATTATCGATTTTCAGAGGATCTCGATTTTAAGCTGAGAGCTGAGATTCCCTACTAGATCGTAGTGGTGCTTAACTTACTATTTTGTGGAATACGATCTTAGTTTTATTCCACTTCTAAGCCAGCCAGTAAACTATTTTCTTCATTACCAAGAATATTTTTAATTTCTGTGATCAGTTCTGCATAACGCTGTTCACCTGTGGTAGACAAACGTACTGTTTTTTTATTTGCCGTAAAAGAATGCGCTGCTTTATTACCATTTTTTCCTATTTCAGTATGCTTTATATTGTTCATATTTTGTGTGATCGCAGTGGTTTGTATTTGTTGCATGTGATTGATTGCTGTGTATACATCTATTATGTCCTGCTCAGAGATATACTGATGACGAAAATGAGTTTGCAATATATGATAACCTGGATCTTGTAAACGTTTGTATACTTGATAACGGTCTTCACCTAAGTAGTTTCGGATACGGTTGTCTCTCTCAGTTAAGTTGACTTCGCCTTGCCAACCAGGATTAACCCATTCTGGTTCATATTCTTTCACTATTGTAAAAACATCTTTGAATTCTTGTTCGTTGTAAAAAAAGTCTCCTATATCAGAACGCAATCGACCTGCTGTGTCAGACATGCGTAACTGGTATTCAAATAATTCATTTTCTGATAAAATCTCCTGTATAGAAGCATTTAATTGATCTCTAAGTTGTTTTTGTTGATATTTTGTCAGTGGTATGTGAGCATGTTTTGCATCATATAGATTTGCCTCATACAGTAAGTTCTGTTCATAAAGTTCGATCTGAACATCAGAAGTGAGGAAATCCATTGTTGTTTGATATGGTTTAAACAGGCCTGCGAAAACAGGATCGGTAATGGCTGATTCCCCATACAACTGAATCAATGCATTTCTTTTCTTTTCATCAATTTCAATATCTTGAAAAATTTTCTCTGTTTTACTAATGCCTGCTTTCCAATAAGCAGGTTCGTTTACTTATGAATCAGTCAAATTATTGTAGTCATCATTGAGCTTGACTAGCATCACTTGCTTAACCAAGGCGGGTGATAATTGACATTGTTCGAGCGCATTAAGATAATTAACATTATCAACCAGAGGTTCTTTTATACTAGGCTGATTGGCTAATGTATTGGATTGAGGAGCTTCTTGAATACGGGTAACAAATCCGCCTGCACCTAACTGAACCTCTTGAGGTGCTGTTTGTTGTTGAAAATATGTGTGCGGTGTACTTGTATCTTGGATCACAATATACTGGATAAGCACAACGACTAATACTATATTTAACACAACAGAAAAATAAATCCATGTGTTTTGTAGAGTAGACATTGATGTCTCCTATTATTTAAAATTTCATAAACGCAAGGAAACATAATGCCCCTCACAGAACCGTACTTGAAGATTTCCCTCATACGGCTCTTCAATTTAATTCACAATTTTATGTGATCGCGTAAAAATTATGCCTTATTCGTGGCTTAGGTAATGGGTATAGTAAAAGATACTCGCTCATCTTTTTCCAGTTCATTCCCCGTTTCTGACTTCCTCTATTCATCCACTTCTTCGCGAGCCTGATGGCCAGTTTGTAGAACTTATAAATAGAGCGATAGTTTTCACTCACTCCGTAATACTCATAATGTCCTCGTAGTTTAGCGCTTAGTATCTTCCACCAGTCTTTTGTTAGCACTTGGTTTCTGATCGCTTTCAGCCATTGATTTAGCTCTTTAGCTTTAGCTCTAAACTTCTTTGCGCTGGTTTTCCTGCCCACTTTAAAGTATCCCTTTCTAGTAATATCGCAATAGTGCGTTATCCCTAAAAAATCGAATGTATTGGCTTTGCGTTTGCTCTTTAGCGCATTCTGCTTTTCGTATCGACCAAAACTGAATACGCTGGTTTTGTCTGGGTGAAGCTGCAGCCTATATTTGCTAAATCGATTGTTTAATGCTTTTAGAATCCTATCCGCATCGCCTTTCGATTGTACTAGGCAAATATAATCGTCAGCGTACCTGACCAGCTTGGCATAGCCGTTAACATGATGTAATACAATGTCGTTAAACCATTTATCTAGCACATAATGCAGAAATATATTGGACAACATAGGACTCAATCAGGGCTAATTCACGCTAACGCTAAGTCATTGATTTTATTGGGCCACATTTAAACTACAACCCGCACATTTCCTGGCTTGTGGTTTAGCATGAATTCGCCGTGAGGACTCAATACCCCTACAACAATGTTGCCACCTTGCGGTGTTCCCTCTTCAGGGTACTCAAGCGTACCGTCCTCTTCCAGGATACCCGCCTTGAGCCACTTTGAAATCAGTCGTATAAATCGCTTATCATCGACGCGCCGAGTGATCATATCAAGCAGGATGTCATGATCAATATGATTGAAGAAGCCTTTAATATCAGCCTCCACAACATACCCGCACCGTCCAAACTGTAATCTGACCGCGAGGTCATCTGCCGCTTGGCGTGCACCGCGTTTTGGTCGGTAGCCATAACTCAGGTCATGAAAATCTTGCTCGTAAATCGCGCTCAGTAAATCCGATGCAGTGGTTTGCAGCAGTTTATCTTCAACCACGGGAAGTCCCAGCGGTCGTGTTTTTCCTGGCGATTTTGGGATGTGTTTCCTTTTAACCAGCTTCGCTTTATAACTGCCCCGTTTTAGGCGTGTGATTAAGTGTTCTACGTTTGTATCAAAGTTCTTTTGATAGTCCGCGTACGTCACCTTATCCACCCCATAAGCCGCCTTTTTATTCATACGTTTGAAGGCATGACTTAGGTGGCTCTTATTGAGACAGCGCGATAAATCGCGAAAGCGGTGGGCTGGTTCTTGTTTTGCTTTTCTGGCTATGCCGCGCAGTGAGGGGAGCTGATAATATTCCCAGTCTTCAGCGCCGGGTATCAGGTTCCTTTGCGCGCTACGTACTTCCGTCAAGACCTTCCCCATGTAGTTGGCTCTCTCAACCTCAGAGTACTATGGTTGATCCGACTTCCATTTTCCCATCGGTCGCTATCCCAATGACGGGCTTCACAACTTTCCTCACGCGAATTAATTATTCTCGGCCACCAGCGCAAACCCGTCTCCGCAACGCTTCGTGTCTTTAGCCTTTCAATGTCCGGGAATAATGTCATAAGGGGAATAAATGGATCTCTCAAGTTCTCAGCTACATCTCTATGTACATGCCACAACCTTTTGACTCCGGAGGCCCTCCACATTCTCACTAATACGAATGCTTCTGTGTTGGCTTCGGTGGGCGTTAAGCCCCTCGCCGACCTCAATTTTTGATTTCGAAGCTGTCTGCTATGCCAGTTCTCAGGGTCTGCGAACCCCTACGGCCTGCACATTTCTCTGTGTACGCTTCACCTGTTTTGTTCAGACTTTGAAGAGAAAATATAATTGACTGCATTTTATTTTCTCTCGTCTTCCGCCACAGGCGCAACACTCGATACGGGTGGCCAGTTAAGCCTTACCCGACAGGGACTTGCACCCTGCAGGATGCATCAAGATTAAACTTGATGCTCTAACGCCAAGCTAAAATGCGCCGCTTTTTGGCGTCATTTTTGAGCATTTTGCGTACGCCCAGCATGGGCATGAACTAATGAGGTGAAAGTCCCCTTATAGTACTTCAGCCGATTGATTATCATCTTGAGGCACATAATCGCATATTGATTGGCCTTTATGTAATGTTTCCCTCGTCGGGAATTTGATGCCAGGGTGTTACGAACAAAAGTCCCTATGCATGTGATGCTCTCCTACATGAAATTCGAGCATCCTTGGCTATCTTATTTCGTTAACGAATACTCAGAGAATGACTTTTTTGGTCTTCTATAATGGTTTTCGCAGAAATAAGAATCGATCAATATCTCGACATATCATATTAACATAAGTTAGAAAGATGAGGTATTTTTGTGAACACCATTCTAGATCGATATGTTGCCATTGCAGGAATTGACTGGGCAGACAAAAAACATGATATTTGCCTACTAGACAGAACCATGACAAAGCCTAGTTATTTTGTAATTCAGCATAAGCCAGAAGCTATTGACTCTTGGGTGCAGGATTTTCAGCATAGATACCCAGGTGAACGTATTGCAATTTGTATCGAATTGTCAAAAGATCCCATTATTAGTGCATTATTGAATTATGACTTTATTGATATATATGAGGGTCAGCCGGGATTCCTTATTATGTTCAGCTGAACATAAGCAGCTTTCCCGGTTTAACCCCTATGGTTAACCATAGCTGACCAAGCGGGTGTGGCAAGCACTAAAAGGACTACGGCCATTAGGAATTTAATAATCATTGTGTGACCCTGCAATAAATTATGGTTATGTTGGAATCGGGATATCGCCAGTATACCCCGATAGTTGCGTAGCTCCAAACCGCTATCTCCACAACTTTCCGCTGGATTACTAGGTAGAGTAATCGGGAGAAAGCTGATCCCAAGGCTTTTTGAGACTTTTCCTCACTTTTTTTGTTAATTACCAGGCTAGTAAAGTCTGTTGGTTAATTCTTAGGGGTAAGCGGCACATATAAGGAGTTGGGTAATTTTCCAATCTTACTTTGTGGTGGCCATTTGGCTCACCATCGCCAAAGCTTTGTGCTTAAACGGTAGACGCTCTAAATTCTTGATGTTGAAGATTGTATCAGTTGTGTAAGGCACTATTTATTATCCGGCGAAGGTTCCAGAAAGGCTGGAAGAGGCCGAGTTAGTTGAGGATACACATGGACGCAACAAATGCTTTAAGCATATTTGGCGAAACCCACACGGGGAATCGCAAGCATAATGAAGATTATTTTGAAGCGGATGCTAAGCATAGTTTAGCCATCGTTGCTGATGGTATGGGCGGGTATGCTGGCGGTGAAGTGGCCAGTGGTGTATGCAAAATATTGGTTTCGGCAGTTCAAGCGGGTTATGGGCTTGCAGAGGCAATTGGTAGCGCTCATGCAGCAGTGAAAAAAGAAGCGAGATTGGATGCTGACAAAGAAGGAATGGGATCGACAGTCGTTGCACTGAAAGCGATAGGTTCAGAGTATACCATTGCGTGGGTTGGTGATAGTCGGGCGTATTTATGGGATGGTGACCTGAAACAACTGACGTGTGATCACTCTTATGTTGAAGAATTATTTAAGGCGGGTGTGATTACAGCTGAAAACCTGGCTAATCATCCGGAAAAAAACGCGATTACCCAAGCGGTTGGTGTAGCCGGTCAAAATGGCTTAGACATTGGTCTTATTGAAGGACGTATAGGAAAAGGCGAACAGATATTACTGTGTAGTGACGGTTTGACTGATGAAGTACCTGATGTTGAGATTGCACAGCTACTGGCGAGATCGACGACACCACAGTCAGCGGTTGACTCATTGGTTGCCGCAGCGGTTGAAGCCGGTGGACATGACAATATCACCGTTGTGCTAGTAACGGCCAACAAAGGGGATGCACCTGGATCGCACCCGGATGCTGTTGCAACCAGTAAACTCAGTGGTGAAACGGTTAGGCATCATCATCAGCAACCCCTCCATCGACCGAAGCGACCTATACAACCTATATATTGGGGGCTAGGCATTACAACCATAATTTTAGCAATGGCAATCGGCTTCTACTATTTAAACCCGTAAGCGTCAGGTGAATTACCTACCCTCTTCTCTTTCAAGGTTTTGTGATTACCCTATAAAGCATCGCAACTAATTTTTAGTAGACCATGCTTAGACGAACTGAGCTGAAACGAAAAACACCGTTGAAGCGAAAGACAGCACCGAATAATGTACGAAACGGAGATTAAAATTGTACGAGGATTATAAAGTCGATTCATATTCTGAAATGATCAGGTTATAAGTTTGTTGGCTGAAGCCCACAAAAGTATAGAAGAACTTAAGCAACAACTACATAAAAACACTAACGAGATTGCCTTGTTAATCGATCCCCAGTGCATTGAGCAGCCAAGCCATGAGGACTTGCTGTTAATCATAGCATCGTACTGTCAAGAATTTGTGACAAAATGCGAGCATGTTGAATTACTGGAATCCAAGCTAAATTCGGTAACTGAGCATGTTGAATTCCAAACTCGAATCGGTTGCTAACTCTTTAATACGATAGCTTAGATGGAGGCTGCATTGTCTGCACTCCGTCCACACCATTGGACCACAAGATTTGCCCTTATTGCGGGCGGCAACTTATTAAAATGGTTTTTTTATCAAGAAGACAGGATGTTTTGCAGGCTGCTAACTACTTTGTCTTTTTTCTTGGAGCTGATTTTTTAGCCTTTGGGGGGGGGGCTTTGGGCTTGCTAGGACGTTTGACAGCCGCCTTGATGACTGCCTTTTTCTTTCGTTTGGCCTGTGTTTTGGAGGCAACTGACTTAGCCAGTTTTTTCTCCAGTGACACAATCATGCGATCATTGGTGCTGGCGAGCTTAAGAACAAGTTTCTCAATCCGCTTTTTCCCAGCACTCTTGGCCGAGTCAATCTTTGCCAATGCAGTATCCACTTTCTTCAGATATGCTACGGCGGCTTTATGGGCAGCATTGGCGTCCTTCATATCAGTATTCAAAGACCTAAATGCTGCTGATGCGACAGTTTTTGCGGCTGAAGCTTTTACTTTGGCATTTTTTTTGGCTGCAGACGGTTTTTTTCTGGCGGCGGCTTTCTTGGCTGCAAAGTCAGAAGTTGCTTTCGTCCGTTTTATTTTAGCTTTATTTAACTTGGCAGTTGTTTTTTCAAGATTTTTGGCTGCGCTTGTGACTTGTTTTTCGGCGGTAGCTTTTAGTAAAACGAGTGGTGTTTTTATAGTCATGGAAAATTCCCCAGTGTTAAAAATTGGACGGACGCAGTATGTACCTTGTTTTAATTTTGATCAATGTTTATTTCCCTATATTGTAGAAATATATTTATCAACCCATAAGATTTGGTCTGATGAGATATGAAGTACAGCGAATAGCGACAAAAATAAGCCTCTACGAACTTGCTCAGTTACGCAGGGGTTTTATGAATCTCCTTTATCTTGGTGCTTTGTTGACATGTAAACAGTCACATTCCAAGGATATGGGCATAATTTATTAGTGAATTATTCTGAGTTAACGATTTTAAAGAAATTAACATACCGGTGAATACGGGAGCCATTGTTAAGGAATTCGGCCCTTACCTTCCTTGTAGATTCGTAATGAATCAAACTGAACATCTTTCCTGATGCATTACCAACGGCATTGAACGCAAGGTTAATGCGGGAATTAATCTGCATACAGGTTTGAGGCTGAAGGGTGTTAGTAAAGATTTTCTGAAAGGATTTTGCATAATGGATTAAGGCGTTCCGAAATATCCCTTCTTCATAGCTCAAGTATATAAAACGCTGGACATCATCTCGTAGCCCATCGGCATCAGCATCAATGCCAACCAGTGTTGTGTCTCCAGATTTCCCTGGGTCAGTAGGCAGTTGGTCTGCGAAGGCTGTATGCATACTACCTATAAGACAAAATATGAGGGGTATTGAGCACATGCTTTTCATTATGACGATACTGGCATTAATTAGTTTTCTGGTAACTTCTCAATAACCCGTGGCAATCCCTGGTGTTTTCCGGAAAACCTGCCATAGTCTTCGGCGTGAAGAAATTACCGCCACTACCTGAAATTTCGGAAGAAAAGCCGACGCCTTTGGTGAAAAGCCTATTGGTCATGCTGGAACAATTTGCCGAACGCATCCAACAGCAAGACGAAGCAATTCAGCAACTGAAAGATGAGGTTAATAGCTTAAAAGGTGAGAAAAAACAGCCG
>JAZFYA010000159.1:0-3879 GCA_036443315.1 Pseudomonadales bacterium | reverse complement strand
CGCCTGTGGAAAGTGATGGGTGAATGAAAAATACACCATCAAAGCACTATTGTTAACTTTAATACTCACACTTGTAAGTATGAATGCAACAGCAGAATGGACGTTAGTGTTGATGAGTAAAGAAGCTAATCAATATGTCGACCTCGCTACTATTCGTGTGTCTGACAATATCGCCAAGATGTAGATTTTGACGAATATCTCAAAGAACATCGAAAGCATAAAGATTGGAGAGAAGGGCTTCTCTATGAAGGCCCAGCTGCGGTAAGATTGTAAAGAGGGAAAAAATAGGCTGATTGCATCGGTATGGTACAGCGAATAAATTGGGACTAGTGGAGTTGGTCTTGCGACTAACATCCCCACCGCTTGATGTCTTCGGGTGATGAAATCGATGCTTATACCTCTCATTCCTAATGGCGGTTGGACCTAGAGCGGAAGAGGGAGTAGGCAGACTAATCGAACTTCATCTTCTTGATGTAAGCCGCTGCGGCATCCGCGAGGACATCGCGAAACATCCGGACGGGATTGTCAAAGACGGCTACGCCAATCCCCCGATCAACCGAGCGCGTGGCCAGCAAAGTCAGCATAGGCGTCGGCGGAAAATAAAGCTCCATGTACACGAGGCGCATCCCTTCCTTTTCGATGTGCAGCAGGCGCTCAAAATACTGCTTAGCAAGGTCTCCGTTTCGGGCCAGCACCGCTCCCTGCACCGCCACACGCAGCTTCTTCCACTGTTCAGGTGTCATTTCCTTTTTCCAGGCCATGACCTGCTGGTGCATGGCGTCGAGCTGACTCTTGGCCGCGCCTTCGATGTTCGCCTTGATCATCGGCGTCATGCGCCGCGTAAATGCGTACAACTCTTCGGTGCTGAACCGTTGCTGTTCAATGACGTTTTCGAGGAACTGCCTCGAAGAGGCAAGCAAGATCTTCTGTCGCACGAGATCCGTGCCTTTCAGGTCAGTCTGATCGATGTTTTTCTCCACGCGTCCCATCTTTGTGTGATAGCTGCGTAGTTGCTGAAGGCGTTCAGTGTCGAGCTTGCCGGCTCCCGGAGGACCAAGCATGAGATAGATCGCCACTGGAATGTGCGCAAACACCTTGAATGTGTTGTACTCCGGAAGGATGACGTTGGCGGCGTTTTCGGTGCTGTTGTGGACAAGAACAAGTTGTCTGTTGCGGAAAAGAATGATGGGTCTGCCGATTGCGAGGTCGAGCTTGGTAGCGGCAGTGTAGGCATCGATGAAGGAGCTGTTCAGATCGACAAGTGCCGTGTTCCCCTGATTGGCAGGCTCTGCAGCGCAAACCGGGACAGCCAGCAAAACGATAACAAAGTTGGCTAGGAAGATTCGTATCATGCTCGTTCTCCATGGAAATAGATGGATCACCTACCCACTCGCGGGGCTTTGTTGTGTTGCAATTTGGCCTAACTATTACTAAAAGGGTACGCTCGGTCAATATATCAAAAAAAGATTCCCCAATAAATTTGTATATGTATTTGTTTATAAAGTTAGTTTATCCACTACATTAAATTATTACTAGTAGCTAATAAAGATCTCGATTCTCTCAAAGAAATGCAGACGAATGTGCTTGTGGTTATTGGAGAATATTGTGATTGCGTGAAAGTCTGCTTTGTGCCAAAAGCAGACTTTCCTATACGCACAAAAAACCCGGTACTAAGCCGGGTTAAGTTTAATAGTTGTAGAAAAAGTTGATGTTTTAATTTTACGTGTTCATCAAATCGTAATTAAAAAGCATAAATATTCAGATTGTCATTTTTGGATAAGTAAATCTAAATTGTAGCTCGGTTAACGCATTCCAGTGTCAAGCATGTCACAGAAAAATTAATGGAATTAACAGATAAGCCAACGGGGTAATTAGCGTAATAACCACAAGGTTTAGGCAAAACCCTGCCCTCGCCATTTGCGGGATCGACACTTTACCAGAGCCAAATACAATGGCATTGGGCGCAGTGGCAACAGGCAACATAAAAGCACAGCTCGCAGCGAGGGCCATTGGTGCGATTAATAACATAGGTTCAAGGTACGCCGCGGTGGCAATACCGCCCAAAACGGGCAGTAAAGTCGCCGTCGTGGCGGTATTACTGGTGAGTTCAGTCAGAAATACCACCATCGCCACAATGGATAACAACAGGGTAAAGACATGAAAGCTGGTGAGTACCGACAACACCGTGCCTAACCAAGCCGCCAGACCGCTGCTGCTGATCGCCGCCGCCAAGCTAAGACCACCACCAAATAACAACAACACGCCCCAAGGAATGCCTTTCGCCGTTGACCAATTCAGTAACCGTGTATTTTTTTGCCGCTTCTCTCCTGACGGGATTAAAAAGAGCGAAACCGCACCTACCACAGCAATAATCGTATCGTTTAATGCAGCCAGACCAGGAATCTGTTGCAAGAGTGGCCGAGTCACCCATGCCAAAGCAATAAAGACAAAGACAATTGCTGTGCGCTTCTCCGGGGTGGTCATTAGACCTAAGGCCTCCAGTTCACTGTCTACGACACCAGCAGCAGTCGTGTTATGTCCCAAGTCGAAAGTGAACACCAAACGCGTTAGCAACAACCACGCAATCGGCACCAGAATAAATACAACAGGCAAGCCGAAACTCATCCATTGGGCAAAACCTATGTTGATACCGTAAGTTTGTGTCATGAAGGCCGCCACCATCGCATTGGGCGGTGTGCCGATCAAAGTGCCTAAACCCCCGATGCTCGCCGCATAAGCGATCCCGAGCATCAGACAAACAGTAAATTTGTTTGCTGCTTCTTTAGATTGTCCTTCGAGCATGACGTGGGCAAGTGATATTGCAATAGGCAGCATCATGATTGTCGTCGCAGTGTTACTGATCCACATCGACAAAAGCGCGCTAACAACCATAAAACCGCCGACGATAGCATGGGGATGGCTGCCTACTAAATGCAAAATTGTCAGTGCCAGGCGCCTGTGTAACTGCCAACGCTGCAAGGCTGTTGCGATAATGAAACCACCCAGCAACAGAAAAATCACAGGATTAACATAAGGCACCGTTGCTTCTCGAACGGAGCTTATTCCTATCAGTGGAAATAAAATAATTGGGAGTAACGACGTAACGGGTAAGGGAAGGACTTGAGTGACCCACCAAACCGCCATCAACATGCCCACCCCTGCTGTGATCCAAGCTTGTTCACTCATGTTGGCAGGTGGGGTGGAAAACAGAGAATAAAAAAACAGAAACAACCCCAAAACCAGACCAATTTTTCTAGACATCAATAAGCAGCCTTAATTTATGTTATTAGATAATTGTATTTTTGGAATAGTATAAACTTAAGGCATTTTCTTAGGTGCGTCATTTAATGCCCTGACGCGGGGCTCGCTAGCTATGCGCCCATTTCAGATTCTTATAAGCGTAGAGCAGTCACTCAGGTCAATTCTTTTCCATTCTCACAACAGTTTGGCTTATACCAATATAACGGATAACTGAGGAGAATTCTTAGTTTGTGACACGTACTTGAATGTCTGCTTTTAGTTGAAAACGGACATTTATCTTTGTCTAGGTACATTTTTTTCAGACACAAAAAACCCCGACTGCTGCCGAGCTTTTTCTGTTTGCTACTCCCCCTTTGTCATCCATTACCCCGGGTTCATTCAAATATCCTCAATTCAATTGCAAAGAGATCTTTTATGTGATTTTTATTACAGAATTAATTTGTCGGATTGAGTAAAGTGCTAAGCATGTGTAGTCAAGGGAAGCATTTAAGAGGGGTTGCAATGCATATAGCGATTTTGATGATGCTACTGGCTGTGACGAGCAGTAGCGCGAAAGCTGAGTGGACCGGTGTGGGAGAGGGATAAGCAATGAAAAAATGGATTTTATTTATAGCCACC
>JAZFYA010000158.1:0-6592 GCA_036443315.1 Pseudomonadales bacterium | reverse complement strand
TGGTGCTGCCAAAACTTTGGCTGTAAGAGGGGAGTGAGGTGGTGGCTAACAGTGTAGCTAAAACTGCTGTGGCGCAGACTGTCGTCGTTTTCATTCTAGGTTGGTCCGTTGGAGTGGTAGCAAAAATTTTAAAGTTGTTATACCTTCTACTGATTATCGATTATAGTTGTTCCCGTTTGCTGGCTGTTCAGATCAGCAACAGAAAATTATTTTGAACACTATGCCGCTGACATCCTATAGTGCTATTCTATAGTGAGTGCTATCTTATAGAGACTTTAAGCCTCTGGCTGCCTTACTAAGCATAGGTCGTGCCAATAAGTATAACTTGCTGATAAATATAAAGTAATATTACGCCACTTGGTCTTGATATTGTTAAGTGTCAAGAAAACCGACAATGAAAAAGGCGTTAATTATCAGTAGACTGGACGAGCATAATGGTAATAGTTTGCAATATATGACTATTCCGGGCCAAAGCTGTTAACTAGTTCACAGAGATAGCGATGGACAAATTTAAGGGGATAACAATTGACGCAATTTAGCAGTACCTAGGAACTTTGTTATAAGTCATTGTTTTGTCGATATTTTTTACAATGCCAGTTGTCCATGTTTGTTTGGTTTTCCCATCTTATTGAAAAATCATGGTTTTTTTAGTATTGTTATGATTCTTGCTAAGCTATTTATATCAAAATAATTATAGAGGCAGTGTTTTATGGGATGGTTTTCCCACAAAATTCCCAACCTCTCCTAATTGAAAGGAGTAAAATAATGAGAAGTTTTAAATTTTTGGTTATCACGGCATTAATGGTATTGGCTCCATTGGGTCATGCTGCGGTTTTTACGGATAGTGGCCGGATTAATGATATTGATGGTGATGGAGATACTTTAGTTGATGATGTAAAGATCTCTCACTTTATATTTAATGTCGCCACCGCGGGTCTAGTGACGATTGATGTTGATGCAGAGGGTTTCGATAGTTTTATCTATCTGTTTGATAGCAATAATAACGTGCTTGATGAGAATAATGATGATAATAGAGATAGAGTCTGGGATACTGATTCTTATATCCAAACATCACTGGAGGTGGGAGATTACACTGTGACAATTGGCCAGTATTGGTACAGCATTGAAGATGCTCTACAGGGCTATACACAAAATTGGTCATTCGCTCATCAGGCAGATACTGGTTGGGGGTTCGATTATGGTAATTGGGACTTAACCGTTAATACGCCCGCTCCCTCTGAGGTTCCTCTGCCGGGCGCCTTGGCAATGTTTCTTTCTGCACTGGCAGGTTTAGGTTTTCTGCGTCGTCAATAGCCTTTAAAATTTTATATTGATCGAGCCGGATAACGAAAGTTATCCGGCTTTTTTGTATCTGCTTTGGGTATATAATTTAGACGGGTTGGGTGATTTGGCTGTATTAACAGAGCCAGTGTAGAACCTATCGTTTGAACATGGATAATGTGATGAGTGTATTGAATAGCTTGAATGCCGAAAAAAAACTGCAACTGCCTTTATCGGAAGAGGCGCTGCCAGGCCGCAGTGAACCGATTATGGTGCCGCAACAACACGTTGTTAATCGCCATCCCATCGCAGGTTCTTTCCCCGACACTATGCAGCAGGCAATATTGGGTTTGGGCTGTTTTTGGGGCGCCGAACGCAAGTTCTGGCAGTGTGAAGGCGTCTATACAACGGCCGTCGGCTATGCAGCCGGTTATACCCCAAACCCCACTTACGAAGAAGTATGTTCCGGTATGACGGGCCATAATGAAGTGGTAATGGTGGTGTTTGATCCGACGATAGTGAGTTATCAGCAGCTCCTAATCCTCTTTTGGGAAAGCCATAATCCAACTCAAGGTATGCAGCAGGGCAATGATCGGGGCACTCAATATCGTTCAGGGATTTACTTTTTTGGCGATAAACAACAGCTTGCCGCTGAAGCATCCCAAAAAGATTATCAGTTTGCTTTAACGGATGCTGGGTTTGATACGATTAGCACTGAAATTCTCCCCGCCCCCACTTTTTATTACGCAGAAGATTATCACCAGCAATATCTAGCCAAAAATCCCGGCGGCTATTGTGGTTTGGGTGGTACGGGTGTCAGTTGTTAGGCTCTGGCTTAAGTAGGGTGTGTCAAGGCCCACGCTACGACATAAGGCTTATTGATAAAGTTTACTGGTTAACGCAGTCAGCGCATTTTCAACCCGTAAAATTCGCTCACCTAAATGAATGCCATCAAACCCTGCTGCAATAAACTTATTCACTTCGTAGTCGGTAAAACCCCCTTCGGGGCCGATGGCCAAGGTGACTGCCTGGTCAATGTGGTGGGGGCATGTCGTGCCAATACCAGGGTGAGCCACTAATCCTTTACTGCCGCTAACAAGGGTTGCAAGCTCATCTTCAACAAAAGGTTTAAATAATCGTTTAAAGCTCACCTTGGGTAATACCGTATCTTTGGCCTGCTGTAGGCCGGCAATTAAATAATGTTTAACCTTTTCCTCATCCAATGCTGGGCTATGCCAAAAACTTTTTTCCACTTTATAACTATTGATGATAATTAGCTCGTTAATGCCCAGCTCGGCAATCGTTCGAAAAATCCGTCGGATCATTTTCGGACGGGGCAGGGCTAGAATAACCGTGAGGGGAAGTTTGTTGGGTGCTTGCTGATCCAGTTGCACCGCTAATTCTACATGGCTATCAGTCATGGTTTGTATCGTGCCCATACCCATTAAGCCGTTGAGTTTACCTACCCGCAGGCTATCGCCGATAGACGCTCGATAAATAGTGCGGATATGTTCGAAGCGCTGGTCGCTCAATGTGACGATATTGTCGGCAATAAAATCCTGTTCAAAGACAATAATTAAATTCACAGCAACGCTATGCCTCTAGCTCAATATCTTTAAGGCCTTTACCTTCAAACGCATTAACTTCAAGCTCATCATCTTCATACCCATCATCTTCATACACAGGCTCAGCCCACAAATCGTAATCATCGGCGCCTGTAATGTTGACTAGCAGTGCATCGCCGGGAAACGTATCAGTAAAATTATCGAGATACACATTGCCATCAATGTCTGGCGCATCAGCATAGCATCGACCGACTGCGCCTTGCTCGTTGACTTTATCAATCAGTACTTGCATTTGCTGGCCGATGCGTTGTTGCAAACGCTGTGCTGAAATCTTTTGTTGGGTTGCCATAAACCGTTCCCAACGACTCTGCTGAATATCCTCGGGAACGTGGTCGGGCAAATCGTTGGCGGTGGCGCCATCCACCGGGGAATATGTAAAGCAACCCACACGATCCAGTTGGGCTTGTTCCAGCCAGTCCAACAGCATTTGAAAATCGTGTTCCGTTTCACCAGGAAAGCCGACAATAAAGGTAGAACGAATCGCCAGCTCAGGACAAATTTTCCGCCAGGCTTTTATGCGTTCCAATACTTTTTCCTGATTGCCGGGCCGCTTCATTAGCGTCAAGATTTTTGGGCTGGCGTGCTGGAAAGGAATATCCAAATAGGGAAGAATCTTGCCCTCTGCCATTAGTGGGATTATTTTATCGACATGTGGATAGGGATACACATAATGCAACCGCACCCAGACGCCAAGTTCACCCAGGGCCACTGCCAGATCTTGCAGTCGGGTTTCCCGCGCCTGGCCGTCAATAAAATCCAGCTTGTATTTAACATCGACGCCATAGGCGCTAGTATCCTGGGAAATAACTAACAATTCCCGTACCCCTGATGCAACCAGTTTTTTCGCTTCATCCACGACATCGCCGAGCGGACGGCTGACCAAATCACCGCGCATACTAGGAATAATGCAAAACGTACAGCGGTGGTTACAGCCTTCAGAAATTTTTAAATAAGCGTAGTGGCGGGGGGTGAGTTTAATGCCTTGTGGTGGGACAAGGTCAATAAGCGGGTTATGCTGCTCTCCGCCTTTCTCTTGGGCAGTTGGCGGTACAAATTGGTGGACGGCATTAATGACTTCATCATAGGCCGCAGGGCCACTCACACTAAGCACCCCTGGATTAGCCGCTTTAATCGCCTCAGCATCGACGCCTTTGCCCATACAGCCAGTAACAATCACCCGGCCATTTTCGTTTATGGCTTCGCTGATGGCATCCATAGACTCCTGTTTGGCACTGTTAATAAAACCGCAGGTATTGACCACCACCACATCGGCGCCCTTATAACTGGGGCTGATTTCATAGCCGTCGAGTTTTAGCTGGGTAAGGATGCGCTCGGAATCGACCAGAGCTTTGGGACAGCCCAATGATAAAAACCCTACACTTTGGCGTTTTTTGGTACTCATTTGACCACTCTTGAGTATAAACGGGCAGGGATTGTACCGTAGCAGGGTTTATTTTGTTGGAACTTTAATCGTTTACGCGCTTGACGGTTGAGGTTTGCTCTATGATCCTAGAGAAAACAGTTGGTACCCAAAGCACTCGTTGTACTCACGGGGCGGGCCCTAGATTCAACTGCTTTTTCTGATATGTATTAACTTGCAACTCATTATTTCAGAAGGTTTTTTTTCTGGAATAATGATTGTCTAATACCCTCAGACATTATGGTTTTACTTGCCAACAGAACGATATATTGAGATTAACAAAACGTTGGCAAGTTAAACCATGATGTCTAGGATAATAGCTGCCACCACCGAATATGGATGGAACGTTCTCACAGATCATGCAAAAGCAGATAAGTCATTTTCGCCACCGACTGGCCGACGCCAATTCGCTACTGCATCTATCAAATTGCGTAAAAGGCACAATGTTTTGGTCAACACTGGCTGATTCTAATGCGGCCATATAGGTATCACGATCTTCTACTTTTATGACGAGCCAAGGATAACCAGCCGCTGACATCATCACGTTCATTAAGAACCGACCCATACGGCCGTTTCCATCGATATAAGGGTGTATATAAACAAATATAAAATGTCCTAGAACGACTCGAACGTGTGGATTTTCTTCATTATTAAGTAATTCAAAAAATGTCTCCATTAATTCACCAACATAATCCCATCTTGGCGGTGTGTGCATTGAACGGCGGATATAGACCGGCCGATTGCGGTATCCTGCTAGATCACCGGCTTCAATAATTCCAGCGGTTACGCTTGGGCCAAATAACGCCAGATACCACTTGCTATGATCTTTGTTGGCGGTACTACCGGGGTTTTCTCCTTCCAATATTGTTTTAATACTTTCACGAACGACCTGGAAAGCTTGGTAATAGCCTCTGGCTGCCAAAGCATCACGGTGTTTTTTATCCTCTGCCGATAAATCCGGATTCCAATTGCCTTCACTGACGCGTTTAATTAGCTCTTCGTTCACGCGGTATCCTTCTATGGATAGCGAGTGATAAGCGTCTGTCTCGTATATTGCGTCCACATTTTTCAAATATTCTTCAGTGTCAGTGATTGATTTACCAGAGCTTGGAAAATTTTTAATAATGGGCTCTCGAAATGTTTCCCACATCATTTTCATGCGGTTAACGGCAGGGGAGGTTTCACGGGCTGAGAAAGTAAATAGATTCTTATCCTCAAAAGGATCAGTTTCTATAACACTATGTCCTGCGCTTTTCATTGCATTGAGTATTTTATCGGCATAATCATCACAGCCAATATTTCGATAAGCTCCAGCTAATCGGCCAGCTACGGTCGTATGATCTCCGTTTAGCAGTTTTCTTAATAGCTGCGAAACATCTCTGACCATAGACAATGCAGTACGCATTTCAATGGGCTTGTTTTTGTATTGATTCTCAGAACAGGCAATGAGTGAGGATGTGAGAGTTATAAGTCTTAAGCCCCCTTGCGTTTTGATTTCTTTTGAGGGTGGAACATCAAGTTTAAGATCAAATATAGATGTGTCATGCAATAATTCTGTTTTGTTATTTGATCCCTTTCTGGCCCTTATCAGCAGCTGCTTTGGTACAGTCGAATCGCCGATATGTAAGCTGATCGACTGTTCAGGAGATAAGCACCAATCATTATTAAATCGGCTCTTTAAATAATAGTGCCTTGCAAGCGCTGTATAAGTCAGTTCGCGACAATCGCCTTGAACTGAATATCAAAACGCTGGAGCAAATTCAGGGGCAAGTGGTTGATGGCCTGATGGATAACCCCAGCCATTGTGGAGCGCTTCGGCAAGATCCCGTTATCATTCGCAATCCACGCAAGATCGATGAAATTGCCTTTATCCCTCCCGATGCAAAAGACGTACGACAGCTTACAAAAGCGCTAATGACTTTCGTCAATAACAATATTGGCAAAATTGATCCCATTATTCTTGCCGGAGTTTTTCATCGTCAGAACGTCATTATTCACCCTTTCATCGATGGTAATGGTCGGACGACGCGACTACTCACAACAGCTATATTGGGCAAAGCGGGACTGGATTTATTCGAGATATTTAGTTTTGAGGATTACTATAATCGTAATATCACACGTTATTTTAAAGTGGTGGGTCTTGAAGGTGATTATTACGATCTAAAAGATAATATCGATTTTTCAGCGTGGCTAGAATATTTTGCGGAAGGCATATTAGATGAATTACGTCGCGTTATAAAATTGCTCCCTGAGCAATCAATTCCTC
>JAZFYA010000157.1:0-7690 GCA_036443315.1 Pseudomonadales bacterium | reverse complement strand
TTGCGACAGTAGTATCCCGCCGCCACCCTCGGTAGTCTAACCCCTCACTCGGTTGGAACCCCACGCCCTGGTGAGGGGTTAGACTACCGAGGGTGGCTAGATTGTGCGGTATCCGAGTACCACTTGGAGTAGCTGTTCGCAATGCAAGGCCCGCTAAAGGGCGTGGGGTTCCAACCGATAGTGGGCCTTGCATTGCGAACAGCGGGTTCAAGGCTTTGGGTTTATGGTTCTTTAGTTATTCAGTCTTAAGTAAGAACCATTAGTGTCTGGCTTCGAATGCCAGACGAAAAATCGAGGGTTTGTAACGATGGCAGGTCACAGTAAATGGGCCAATATTAAACACCGCAAGGCGGCCCAGGATGCCAAGCGCGGCAAGGTTTTCACCAAAATAATTCGCGAAATAGTGGTCGCCGCTAAATCCGGTGGCCCTAATCCTGAGGATAATCCGGGCCTGCGTGCGGTTATTGATAAAGCCCTTGGCTCCAATATGAAACGGGATACTGTCGATAAAGCGATAGCCCGTGGTGCGGGTACCAACGATGAAGATAATTACCAAACGGTTACCTATGAAGGTTATGGTGTTGGTGGTATTGCCGTGTTAGTGGAGTGTCTGACCGATAACCGTAACCGCACGGTGGCTGAAGTGCGTCATGCCTTTACCAAGCGCGGCGGCAATTTAGGTACCGATGGCTCTGTCGCGTATTTATTTACCCGAACAGGTCAAATTAGTTTTGCAGAAGGTGACGAAGAGCACATTATGGACGTGGCACTGGACGCTGGTGCCGAAGATGTCGTCACCAATGATGATGGTTCCATTGATGTTACAACGGCATTTGAAGATTTTCTGTCGGTGAGAGAGGCGATGATCGAGACGGGTCTGAAGCCGGACTATGCCGAAGTCACCCTGTTGCCTGCAACGAGTGTGACTCTGGATAAGGACGGTGCTGAAAAAGCCATGGGGTTGGTGGATATGCTGGAAGATTTGGATGATGTCCAGAATGTCTATACCAATGCTGATATCCCCGATGAAATTCTGGAGCAGTTGGACTCATAACGCTATTTGTTAATGTTGGTTACTCTCTGTTAATGTTGGTTAATCGGGGAGTCCAGGTTTTTTTAACGCGGATCCCTGCAGCTTTCTCTTCGGCACTACAATCTACCACTGAATAAAAATACAGTAAAAACCCCCTGCCGCTATTGTGGTAATAGCCCCTTCCTGCCAAACTACCCGTACTATAAATTCTAAAACTGAGCGCTATGACCTTAGCACAATGATCTTAGTACAATGATCTTAGTACAATGACTCTAGAAACATGTCTCTAATCCTTGGGATAGATCCAGGCTCGCGGAAAACTGGCTTTGGCATCATCAATGTGATTGGCAATCAGCATGATTATGTCACTAGTGGTGTGATTCGCTTGCCCACTGACCAGGAATTACCGGGACGTTTAAAAGTGTTGGTTGCCAGCCTCGCTGAAATTATTGCAACCCATTGCCCGCAACAGGTTGCTGTCGAGCAGGTGTTTATGGCGAAAAACGCAGGTTCAGCCCTAAAGTTGGGACAGGCCCGTGGTGCGGTGATTGCTGCTTGTGTCGCCCAGGATTTGGACGTTGCCGAGTATTCAGCACGGCAAATTAAGCAGGCGGTAGTGGGTGTCGGTGCGGCTGATAAAGCACAAGTCCAGCATATGGTTAAAATCCTGTTGAAATTACCCGCTGTGCCACAGGAAGATGCTGCCGATGCCTTGGGTGCAGCGATCTGTCATGCCCATACCCAGGCGAGTTTGGTTAATTTAGCGGGTGTTAGCCGAATACGAAGAGGCAGGTTGCGCTAATGAATGGTTTAAAAAGCGTCCGGTGTCTGACGTCCGCAGTACAGCTGGAGGCTTATCGTGATTGGACGTATTCAGGGGATATTGCTGGAAAAGCAGGCAACGGATTTACTGGTTGACGTGAATGGTGTCGGCTATGAAATTCATGCTCCGATGACTACTATTTATCAGTTACCTGATATTGGTCAGTCCGTCACCCTACATACCCATTTTGTGGTGCGGGAAGATGCCCAGTTATTGTATGGTTTTGCTGATTTGCGTGAACGCAGCCTGTTTCGCACCTTGATAAAAGTTAATGGAGTCGGCCCAAAATTGGCACTAACGATTTTATCGAGTATCGAGGCAGAAGAATTTGTACGCTGTATTCGTGATGGTGATACCGTCTCACTGGTGCGTTTACCCGGTGTGGGTAAGAAAACTGCCGAGCGATTATTGGTGGAAATGAAAGACCGTCTAAAAGACTGGCAAATCGATGGCACTGTGGTTGCATTATCTAATGCCGCTATCGATTCAGCCAAGAGTATGCTCGTGGAAGCGGAAGGTGCGCTGATCGCTTTGGGCTATAAACCCCAGGAAGCGAGTAGGGCGATAGCAGCGGTGAAAAATGATAGTATTTGCAGTAGTGAAACATTGATCCGCGCAGCATTAAAAAATATGGTTGCTTAGGGATGGCAGAGGCTAAAACAAAAAACCATAGCAGCAGCATTAAGGAGGGTCAGTGCCATTCGGGTTTGGGCTTTCCTTGTGGCCAATAGGTTAGGGCTTTGGGTATATACCAGTAAAAAATCATAACAGATGAGAAAGAGGTATGTGATGTTGAGAGAAAGAGCGTTTCACGTTTCGCATCCAGTATCTTCCGCCAAATGATAGAAACTGACCGACTAATCGCGCCCACCGCTGAACCCCGAGAAGATTTTCAGGATCGTGCTATTCGACCCAAGACCCTGTCGGAGTATGTTGGGCAGCCGGTAGTACGTGAGCAGATGGATATTTTTATCAGTGCTGCCAGATTGCGCAAAGAACCTTTGGATCACACGTTGATTTTTGGCCCCCCTGGTTTGGGCAAAACGACTCTGGCCTATATTCTTGCCAGTGAAATGGGCGTATCGTTAAAAACCACTTCTGGCCCAGTACTAGAAAAAGCCGGGGATCTGGCTGCGCTGATGACCAACCTTGAGTCTGGCGATGTCTTGTTTATCGACGAAATCCACCGCCTCAGCCCCCATGTCGAAGAAGTCCTCTATCCGGCGATGGAAGATTACCAACTGGATATTATGATTGGTGAGGGGCCTGCAGCCCGTTCCATCAAACTGGAATTACCGCCGTTTACGTTAGTCGGCGCGACGACTCGGGTGGGACTATTAACGTCACCATTGCGCGACCGTTTCGGTATTGTGCAACGTCTGGAATTCTATAACACCGAAGACTTAACGCATATCGTGGGTCGATCAGCCAGCATTTTGGGCGTGGAAATGGATAAAGACGGCGCCCGTGAAATCGCCCGGCGCGCTCGAGGCACTCCCCGCATTGCCAACCGTTTATTACGTCGAGTCAGGGATTATGCCGATGTCAAAGGTGACGGTAGGATCAGTAAAGCGATTGCCGACAAGGCCCTGGATATGCTGAATATCGATCAGCATGGTTTTGATCATTTGGATCGACGTTTATTGTTGGCCCTAATCGAAAAGTTTGACGGCGGCCCGGTGGGGGTGGACAGTTTGGCCGCTGCTATCAGCGAAGAACGAGGTACTATTGAGGATGTTGTGGAGCCCTACCTGATACAACAGGGATATGTGATGCGTACGTCTAGGGGGAGAATGGCAACGCGTCATGCTTATTTGCACTTTGGCCTGGATATTCCAGCGGGCAATGACAGTGTTAAGGAGGAGAAGGTTCCAGAGGGACAGAAGCTGCAGGCTCAGGAGGATTGGAATCAGCAGAACTGGGCGCTGCTGGCGAGTTCAGCGTTGCAATCGGATCAGGATACGACGGACTGATGGCCGCCTTATTCCAATGGCCGATACGGGTCTATATTGAAGATACTGATGCTGGTGGTATTGTTTATTACGTTAATTATTTAAAGTTTATGGAGCGGGCGCGCACTGAATATTTGCGCAGTTTAGGTTTTAGTAAGGCGTTTATTTTTAATGCTGATCTGATGTTTGTGGTGCATTCAACGAATAGCGAATATCTACAGCCGGCTCGCCTTGACGACGAACTGATTGCCACAGCGCAAGTCGTTAAATCCGGTAAAGCGTTTTTGGTTCTGGCGCAAAAGGTTTATCGTTCGAAAACAGGCAGTGATGCAGCGAGTGATGAGAGGGAACTGCTTTGTCAGGCTGAAGTCAAACTTGCCTGTGTCGATAAGCACACAATAAAGCCCAAGCGTATTCCGGATGAAATACTGGCAGCCTTTCAGCCTGAACAGCATTGATTGGTGGGGAGAAAGTAGGGTGACACAAGAACTTTCGGTGTGGCATTTGATTGCTAATGCCAGTTTGACGGTACAAGCGGTTATGGTGCTGCTGTTTATGGCGTCGATAATTTCCTGGTTTATGATTGTACAACGCGGGTTTTATTTTCATGCGTCTAATAAAGCGATGCATCAATTCGAACAACAGTTTTGGTCTGGTATTGATTTAAGCCAGTTGTTTCGCAAAGGTTCGGTGCGCGGGGAAGCCGGTGCCAGCTTTGTAGGGATGGAGAGTATTTTTCGCGCTGGTTTCAAAGAATTTTCTCGCCTGCGCCAGCAAGTTGGTGTTGACCCCGATGTGGTTATGGATGGTGCGCAAAGGGCGATGCGAGTGGCGACTGCCCGTGAGGAAGAGCAAATGGATATGCATTTGTCGTTTCTGGCTACCGTTGGTTCCACTAGCCCCTATGTTGGATTATTCGGTACTGTGTGGGGCATCATGACGTCATTCCAGGGGCTTGCGACCATGCATCAGGCAACGCTGGCCATAGTGGCGCCGGGTATTTCCGAAGCGCTGGTAGCAACAGCCATGGGTTTGTTTGCGGCGATTCCTGCGGTGGTTGCCTATAACCGCTATTCAGCGCGAGTCGATATCTTGCTGAACAAATACGAAACCTTCGCTGATGAGTTCTACAGTATCCTACATCGTCAGGCCCATTCTACTCTCAGGGTGACGGCTGCTAGCCACTCTGAACCTCAACAGCATCAACCCCAGCTCAAAGCGAAAACGACGACTTCGTCGGGGCAGCATCCCGTCGGAAAAGGCTAGGGGGAGAGTATGTCCAGACGGCATAAGCGCCGCAAACCCATGTCCGATATTAATGTCGTGCCCTACATCGATGTTATGTTGGTGCTATTAATCGTGTTTATGGTGACCGCACCGATGTTAATGCAGGGCGTGAAAGTTGAGTTGCCCACAGCGCCCGCATTACCGGTGGGGGAACAAAGTGATGAGCCCCTGATTGTTTCCATAAAAGCTGACGGTAGTTATTATTTGAATCTGGGTAAAGATCAGGAAAAGTCCCAGTCGTTGGGGGTGGTGCAAGACAAAGTCAGTAAGATTATCCGGCGCAAACCGCAGACAACTGTGTTGGTCTGGGGCGATAAAAATGTGCCCTACGGTGAAGTGGTAGCACTGATGGTGGCACTACAAGCGGCAGGTACGCCCTCGGTCGGTTTAGTGACGGAAACACCCTAGCCCTTATGTACAAGTCCCTGAGTCTGCCTCTGCTAGTGACGTTGTTTATGCATGGTTTGATATTGGCGGTGGTTTTGATTAATGCTCCGGAATCAACCCCTATAGTTAAACGTGCGGTGACGAAATATATTAAGGCGGAATTGGTGACGTTGGAAAAACCCAAAGTCAAAAAACGTGCGCCTAAACGTCAGCCAACGCCCAAAGCCAATAGCAAGGTTAAACAGCGAGCCTTGGCAGAGAAGAAGAAAGTTGCACAGAAAAAAGTCAAACAAGAACAGGCAAAGCTACAACTAAAACAACAACAGTTGGAAAAACAGCAGCAAGAGCAGCACCGCTTGGATAAACAGCGACGATTGAGAGAGCAGTTTGAGCAAGAAATTGCAGATGCTATCGAGCGAGAGAATGTTCTAGTTCAGGCAGAGACGGATGCACAATTGGCTAATAGCTATATCGCACTCATTACCGAGGTCATTCAAAATAACTGGAGTCGTCCCCCCAGTGCCCGCAACAATATGGAAACGGAGCTGGCCTTGCGATTGGTGCCGACTGGCCAAGTGGTTAGTGTTGAGGTGGTTAGAAGTAGTGGCAATGCTGCTTTTGATCGTTCTGCGGAAAGTGCTGTGTTGAAAGCCGAGCGTTTTCCAGAATTGCAACAGGTTCCGGCACGGATATTTGAACAATACTTTCGCCGTCTAAGATTGAAATTTAGACCGGAGGATTTACGTCTGTGATGCGGACTGTCTTATTTGTATTGACCTTGATTGTGTGTACCAGTCAAGTATCAGCTCAGTTGACCATTGAAATTACCCAGGGGCGCGATAATCCTACTGCCATTGCTATTGTGCCCTTTGGCTGGAAGGGGGGGGGGATACCAAAGGAGGATGTGTCAGCCATTATTGAAGCGGATTTACAACGTACTGGGCAGTTTGCCCCTGTTCCTCGTGAGGACATGTTGGGCAATCCACAGGATCAAAGTGAAGTGTATTATCGCGATTGGCGAGCCCTCACTGTTGATTATTTATTAGTGGGACAATTGATTCCCACACCGGATGGCTTGATGGCCCAGTATCAGTTGTTTGATGTATACGCTCAAAAATTAGTGTTGGAGGGGCGGCAGTTTGGCAAATTAGAGACCTTGCGAGCGATCGCCCACGGAGTCAGTGATCGCGTCTACGAAAAGTTGACAGGTGTCCGTGGAGCCTTTAGCACCCATATTTTATATGTCTCGGCGATAAAGCAGGGTGTAGCAGACTATACCTACCGTTTGCTCAGGGCGGATGTGGATGGTGCTGGGGAAAAAGTGATTTTTGAAAGTAATGAACCGATTTTGACGCCATCATGGGCACCGGATGGCGAGACGATTGTGTACGTATCGTTTGAAACCAGTCGCCCCGCAATTTTCATGCACAATTTGCGAACTAATGAGCGCACTCAGTTGACTAACTTCAAAGGTTTGAACGGTGCGCCGGCCTGGTCTCCCGATGGTAAACAATTGGCGATGGTGTTATCGAAGGATGGCAGTCCCGATATTTATATAATGGATATTGCCACCCGCACATTAAAACGGGTGACTCGCCATTTTGCTATTGATACCGAGCCTTCCTGGATGCTGGATGGCAAGTCGATTATTTTTACTTCTGATCGGGGCGGCAAACCGCAGATTTATCAGGTGACACTGGCTAGTGGTTATGAAGAGCGGATAACCTTTGAAGGGGATTACAATGCGCGTGCAGTCGTGGTTCCCAATGGCAGCGGTATCATTATGGTGCATCAGGCACTGGGTGATTATCATATTGCTTTGATGAATATTACACGGGGTTCGATTGAAATTTTAACCCAGACAGCACTGGATGAATCACCCAGTATTTCTCCCAATGGAGCGATGCTGCTTTATGCGACCAAGTATCAGGGTAAGGGAATTTTGGCGGCGGTATCGTTGGATGGCGGGGTGAGATTCCGTTTGCCTTCACGTTTTGGTGATGTCCGCGAGCCAGCCTGGTCTCCTTATATACAGTAACCTCCTTATTTATAGACGGGATGAATGGTACTTACTTAAGGCTGAGCTTTGAACCCGCTGTTCGCAATGCAAGGCCCACTATCGGTTGGAACCCCACGCCCTTTAGCGGGCCTTGCATTGCGAACAGCTACTCCGGTGGTACCTGGATACTGCACAGTCTAGCCACCCTC
>JAZFYA010000156.1:0-3276 GCA_036443315.1 Pseudomonadales bacterium | reverse complement strand
CTTTACCGTCCATTTACCTTAAAATACTGGAGTTCCTGCTTGTGTTCCAGTAAATCGTCCATAAAATGTAAGAGGGTAAAATGTAATTAAGTCAAACTGCCCATCTAAAGTGAAAGTCGCTGTTCCTGTTGCACCGTCAAACTTTCCTGTGCCCCCTTTAACCGTAGCAGTTCCTACTGCACTAAATCTAAACGTCAGGCCGGCTCGCCTGCATTAATATAGTGTTAACCAAACTTGTAAATTTTCCTCAACTCCACAAAATATTTTTTATGATTGGGAACCACACGGATGACCGTGTATGAAAACGATAAACCGCGAAAATTCATGGAAATGAGTCAAACATTCTATCCAACTACCGGTAAACATTTGTAAAGTAAAGCATCATATATGCTGGTAGTTACAGGTCTACTGAACACGAACGCCTTCAATAACCAGGTATATATCACTTTTCAGAAAATAGGTGTTGGAAATCTCAAGCTTAGAGGACTCTTCTATATACTCTAATGTATGACGGTCAAAACGTGCGCCATAGACCTTTTCAACAAATGGCGAAGCAATCTCAAACAGCTTTCTAAGTATGGGGTTTGTGGGATATTTCATTTCTAGTAAGCAAAAACGCCCTCCAGGCTTTAGTACACGTTCAAACTGTTTAATGGCCAACGGTTGGAGTTCATCTGGCATCACACAACACAAAAAAGTTGCAACCACCCAGTCGAAATGCCCGGATGGAATAGATTCCATTAAGGTGGCATCTCCTTGGAAAAGTTCAAGTTTACATACCGCAGATTTTCCTCGTTTCTTTGCTTTTTTCAGCATTGCTTCACTGAGGTCAAAAGCTGTGAGATTTATACTTGGATGATAATATTGGAGGTTACGTCCAGTACCTACTCCGGCTTCAAGCACTGAGCCACGCACATCCTTTAGTAATATGGGTCTCCATCTCCTGTATTGCAATTCCCAGGGATAATCCAAAATGTCATATAACCATGCAGTGATATTATATTTTGCCTCAAGATAAAGGTTCTTTTCATTGATTGGGTTAGTTGACCGCTTCATCAATATTATTCTTTATTATGTAAATAACATTACCATTCTTTATGTCAGGATATTATTAGGTTTGTTAATGTTTTCTAGGCCAGCATGCCCGATTAAAACTAAGCGGCAGGCCCGAATACATTTATATCAATTCTTCTGAGTATATTTCTTAGCATGTTTTACTCTAGTGCTTTCAGACTCAGTACCTTTTGTGAGCTCAATTAACTCTGCATAGTATTTTTTTGCTTTTTCTTGAAGTCCCGAAGACTCTGCAGCATATCCGGCACCGTACAAGCTGTAGTAACGGTTAGGCGAAGTTGTTAGGCTGACTTCATAGGCTTTTAAAGCTTCTTCGGGTTTATTTGACATAAGTAGCATATCACCAAGCATATCACGGGCAGGCATTATGGAGCCGGGGGTAACCGGATGTTTGTCTACGGAGTCCTCAATATCGGCAGCCTCACGCATCATTTGAAGACCCTTTTTCTTATCACCGTTTGAGTGTGTTATCCATGCATCTACCGTCTTTCGCTGAGCGTCAACAATCACGCTCCAGTACTGCTCCCCGTTATTTACAGTATTTTCATATAACTCATCAAGCCTCATCTTTGCTTTCTGGGCCGATTTAGTGTCACCACTTCTTGCAGCACCAAGTCCACGCGCATAATAGGTTATAGCCTCATACTGCGGGTATTTATCCCAGGGAAAAGCACTGTGTGTACGTACCGGTAGTGAAGTTGCTTCCTCCCATTCCATACGCTCTAGCGGATAACGTGCCTGAGCAGCTGCAATCCCGTACGCTGAAACGAAACTGTCTTGATTATCTTCAATTCCGTTGATTTTGTTAATTAGATTTAAGACCTTTTCGTACTGTCCCTGCTGGAGATAGGCATAGATAAGATAATCAACAGCATGTAAATAATGAAGTGACAGTGATTGTCTTTTTGCAGCAGAAGCCGAGCGTATGTTCCAGTCAATGACGTCATGCCATATCCCTAGCCTCACGAATATATGACTTGGCATGTGAAGGGCATGAGGCACGTCTGGTGCAAGTTTATCGTAACCTCTTGCAACAGGTACTGCACGGCGTGCGAGCATTGGATTGTCATATGCATGAATGGTGTAATGAAAAAGACCTGGGTGCTCGGGTGCCTTTTCATGAAGCTCTTCAAGCATAAAGCCCGCCTCTTTCTGGTTTTTGAATGTTTTGTCTTTTTTGGGTGCAGTTGCCAGTAGAGAAAGTGCGTAGAAGGCTCCTGCATCAATATCTTCAGGGTTATTTTTAAGAACTTTTTTCTGTCCTTCTCTCCATGCTTCTATACGTGTTTTGTGGTCTTTTGTCTGCCAGCCATCATAGAAAGCCTCGACTGCAGAAACATATCCTTGTTCCCGTGGGGTCTTAGGAATTAGTTGTTTTGCTTTTTCTACGGCTGCCTGACCTTTCTTAAGTTCATCTTCACTCGGCGGTGCCCATAGTGGGTGAAATAGAGTCATTGCTATACCCCAATAGGCCATTGAGCACCCAGGGTCTAACTCCGCTACCTTTTGAAATTCATTCTCCGCCTGCGCATACATCATGTGATGTAGAAGTGCAACGCCACTATTGAAAGTTTCCTGAGCTTTTGGGCTACATGAAATGGAAAATTCGACCTTCCCTAAAGATTTATCTTGAGCCAAAACAACGGGTTGCTGTCCAACAAATCCTCCTGATATTAATAATCCCACTGCTAGTAATAATGTAACTTCTATGTTTCTAATGCTGTTCATGTTTATTTCCTTCTTATAAATACCCATTATGTAATTTTTAAATATATAATTCAAAGTCTCGAATAACTTTTTAATTTTCACCTTACGAATTTGCTAAATATTATTAACATCCTCGAATTGAAAAGTTCGAAGTGTATTTAAGAGCACCAGCGGAAACCGCTCACTCCCTTGAATTACGCTAGAAAAATTCGAGCCGCCTAATTTACAAATATTTGGACACGCTTTGAAACAGTTCACTTTGAAAGAATTGTTTAATATACTTTTTTGCATGTCACCAGACGCTGTTGCCTTCAAAAAAGAAGTTGGAGTTATAAACCTCCAGGTCAGTCCGAAAGATGACCCGTTTTCACAAAAATAATACAGCCCTCATCAGTGTAAGGATTGTGACTCGACATGTGAGGACTTCTTATCCAAGTTCCAGCAGGGTATCTTCCATGCTCATCAATAAAAGTTCCTGATAAAACAAAAATCTCT
>JAZFYA010000155.1:0-19881 GCA_036443315.1 Pseudomonadales bacterium | reverse complement strand
GTTTAAGCTTGTTGGTGTTTGCGGCGTTTTTAGCGAGGACTGTCTGAGCGCAGCGAGTTCCGCAGCCGCCGCAAAGACCAACAAGCTTGCGACCGGCCACCGTGTCCATTGTCCTGCAGGCCCGGAGCGATAGTGTTGAATTGTCTGATCTAATACTCTTCCTGAAACTCTAAACTCTAATAAATAAAGAGACAAAAAGACAATAAAGAGAATGGAAAGCAAACAATCAATAAGTGGTGAATTAACACGTGTTTAATCCCTATCCACTCTTTATCGGTATTCGCTATGCCGGCGCCAAGCGTCGTAGTCAGCTGGTGTCATTTATCTCACTGATGTCAATGCTGGGCATGACGGTTGGTGTGGCACTGTTAATTTTAGTGTTGTCAGTGATGAATGGTTTTGATCGTGAGCTGCGCACGCGCATTCTCGGGTTGGTCCCCCATATCACTATCACTGCCTATGGTCCGGATCAGGATTGGCAGGCCATACAAGACAAGATTTTAAAACACAGTGCAGTCAAAGCCGTTGCTCCCTTTGTTCAATTAAATGCCATGCTGCTTCGCGGTACGCAGGTTGAGAGTGTGGTTATTTATGGTATCGATCCCGAACAAGAGCGAGATGTATCAATTATTAGCGACTACGTCGATAGCAAGGCCCTGAATGGATTAAGTGGTGATAGCAGCGGTATTGTGATGGGCGCAGCACTGGCTACTCGTTTAGGGATAGCCGCTGGTGATAGTGTGAATGTGATGGTCATACAGGAAAGTTCTCAAGGCCGGATTAAACCCAGATTCACGCGGCTGCATGTGCTGGCTGTATTTAATACCGGTACCGAGATCGATCAGTCAATTGCCCTAATGCCTTTAAACAAAGCACTGTCACTGATGTCTGCAGATCATCGCTCCCAGGGACTGCGCATCAGTGTGAGCGATACCTTTCAGGCGCCGCGTATTGCCTGGGAACTTGGCCAGAATATTCCCTATGGATACAGTACTCGTGATTGGACTCGTACCCATGGCAATCTTTATACGGCGATTCAATTATCCAAACAGTTAGTGGGTTTGATGCTGCTGACGATTATCGCAGTGGCGGCATTTAATGTGGTTTCAGCATTAGTCATGATCGTTACCGATAAGCGAGGTGATATTGCCATTTTACGGACGGTCGGCGCCAGCCCCAAAGGTATCATGACGATTTTTATTATGCATGGGACATTGGTCGCTTTAATTGGCACGGCGGTGGGAACGTTGATTGGGGTTGTTTTGTCATTGGTAATAACCGATCTCGTTGCAGGGTTGGAAAGTCTGTTCAGTATCCAGTTTTTAAACTCTGATGTGTATCCAGTGGATTATTTACCGTCGGATTTGCGTTTTGAGGATGTCGCTATGGTTTGTGGTACAGCGTTTTTGATGAGTATTGTCGCGACGATTTATCCTGCTTGGCGGGCGTCAAAGGTGCAACCAGCGGAAGCTTTGCGCTATGAATAACATTCGATGACTAATGTTTCTAGGACAATGGGCTTCTAAGATAATGGGCTAGACGGTTTTAGTGGTATAGCTAAAACAGTTCTACATCATCATTGCCAATAAGTTTGTCGATTGAAATCTGTTCTCCCGCCACCACATCAGGCATCCAGCTGATATTGAAAATAAACTTCTGAATCAGGGAGACCTCGTCTAGTCGCTTGTCAGTGTCCGAGAGAATGTATTTAAATACCAGCTGAGGCGTCATGCTGCCAAAGCTGATATAGCGCTCACGCTGGTTTGTGATAATGGGGATCTGAACATCGGAAATATCACCCTGTCCACTGCCTTTTGAAAGAAAGTGAGTGCGCAGCGGCCCCCAGATCAAATTAGTCGTTTCGCTCAGCCAATTGTTAATTTCGCGGAAGTTGATATTGCCCTCGTCGATGCAAGCCCCGTTAGCTTTGCCGGCTCTTATAAGCTGGAGGAGACCGTCTTGTTCAACCTGGATCATCATATGACCTTTACACCAGCTACTTTCCAGGGGAATGAGGGATGACAGCTCGCCATAAATCAGGTGGTCGTTAACCAGACACGGAGTTTCTACACTGATGCTGACGCCCTGCATCATGCTTTCTATTGCGCCAGTAGAAATGGTTTGGATACCATGAACCAGGTTGTTGGGGTACTGTCGGTTGAAGATATAGTGTTGGATCAACTCTTTTAGCGCCGCCATATTGTCCAGTTGGTATAAGCTCGCGAAAATGTGATGTGCTCTGAGGGGGAGATTACTAGTGGTCATGCCCTCTTTGAGGGTGCGCAGAAAGATGGGAACTTCTTGTCTCAGGCGGTGCGCCTCCACACACAGATCGATAACCTCGTCGCTAAGATGACCACTGTGATCGGAAATAAAGATGGCACCCAGATTGATATTGCGTTTCAGCAAGTCGTGTAAGGAGGCTGATTTATCCACCAAGCCTATCAATTGGTTGTCTTCACAGAAGGACTTGATCGCTTCCAGTGCAGTGGGGTCGTGCTCGTGAACCAGAATACGGCTCTGCAATGAGGTCGTGTACATATCTATCCTTGATGATGGGTCGCACTCGATAAGTGTAGTTAATTCTGCGCGGGATAGGGGAACAATGCTGAAAATATTTAATGGCAAATATCTATGGTGAGGGAGCAGGGGAGCGCCAATTTCTTCACTTGGACTGCGTTGGCATAAGTCATTAAAAATGCTGAAAATAGTGGCCTAAGTGTCGGCAATGAGCCGACAGCCAACTGCCTATATCTGGAAATCCTCATCCGGATAGGGGTACAAATTGAGGGGGAAGTTCATGTGACGTTGTCGCAGATGTGTGTGCAATGGTAAACGTTTTGAAGATTCGGGCACTAAGACCTGCCTCTAAGACCTAAGACTAATAACGATTCCTAAGACCTAATCCTGAGGCTACAGGTTTTGCATCGTGACAGGGCTGTCCCGTGGTAGAACCGTCTAGTAGAGCAATACAGGAACCGTTGCGAAGGGCAACAATTTGTCCCGCTACACACCCTTTATTTTTGACGTCTAAACTTGCGTTCATGCCAGCGTTGAAGGGTATGTTTTCGCCAGGCCCAACGCACTACGGCAGATCCCAGCAGGCCAAAGAATAAGCCACACAACACACAACCTAAAATAAACGGTTGCCAGCTATTAGCAAGGCCCTGAGAGAGCCACTTCCAGGAAAGTTCAAAGGCAAATTGGCTGGGTTCACTGCCCGTTATAGCCGTTCCAACTTTGTAGGCGAGAAAATAGATAGGCGCTATGGTGAGTGGATTGGTTATCCATACCAGAATGACAGATATGGGTAAATTAGCCCGCAGTAAAATGGCCATCAACGCGGCGATAATCATTTGCGTGGGCAGGGGAATAAAGGCCACAAATAAACCGATAAACGTAGCCGTAGCTACTGAATGACGGTTGAGGTGCCAGAGATTGGGGTCGTGTAACCAATCGCCTAGTAGTCTGAGGGACTGCTGTTTTTTAACCCAATCTGGATCAGGAACAAACCGTTTAATAAATTTTTTTGGCATTAAAATTTAAATCCCTAGTGTTGCTTGCTCAGTATCGACTTTTTGATGCTGAGACTGAATAATAGGGCTGGTTGATTAACACTTCCAGCGGGAAGTGATAGTGTCAGGCTGACCAAGCTCCCGGAATAAACAGCGGCGTATTATGCACGGATTTGCAGCGCTTCTCTAGAACAGGATTTGTAATGCGATTATGGATGATTGCAATGACGCTGGGTATCGTCCTGGTTTGCTATTTCCCTCTATTACCCCCGTTATCAATTACCTACGTTGCCATCCCACTGCTTGCCCTGCTGCTGTATCCAAATAACGCATTCAGGATATTGATTCTGGTTCTATTGGGGATGTGTTGGGGAGTACAGCATGGACACGGCGTTTTAAGATCCCAGTTGCCTCAGCAACTTGAAGGCGTAGACCTGTGGATAGAGGGCACGGTAACCGGCTTGCCTGAATTATCGGTACAAAGAGGCAAGCCGGTGCAGCGCTTTGATATCGCTATCGAGGCAGCGGTATGTCCCCATAAGCAGCCTACATTGAGCTGTTATCAGGGCATTAACAAGCTGCGTTTGAAATGGTTTGGACACACATCCATAGTTCCAGGACAGCGCTGGCGTTTGCTGGTGAGAGTTAAGCGCCCCCATGGTATGGCTAACCCCGGTGGGTTTGATTATCAATCTTGGTTGTTGCAACAGGGCATCGGCGGGGTAGGCTACATTCGTGAGCATACCGACAATCAGCGGCTTGATGACCGAGGTTTGTTTAACAAGCATTGGTTTGTTGGGTATGGGTTTATTGGGTATGGCTCTATTGACCGTTGGCGCTGGAATATCGCTGCTTATCTGGATACGAAACTGGCGACCCTTAAACATCTCCCTATTCTCAAAGCGTTGCTCATTGGTGATAAACGAAGTATCAGCAGGGCACAGTGGGAGCTGTTTGCTCGCACGGGCACTATTCATTTGATGGTGATATCGGGCCTTCATGTCGGTTTGATCTGCATGTTGGCGTATGGTGTGGTACGCGCTATCTGCCTGTGTCTGTTCCCCCATTTGGCTGCTGAGCGCTGTGCTGCTATAGCTGCAATTATCGTGGCCTCGGCTTATAGCGCAGCCGCAGGCTTTACACTGCCGACCCAGCGCGCGTTAATGATGATAGTGGTGTGGATGGCGGCTATCTACTATCGACGCAACATAGCCCCCAGCCAAGGCCTGGTAGTGGCACTATGGTTTTGCTTACTGTTTGATCCCTGGGCGCCGATCGGACTGTCATTCTGGCTGTCCTTTGCGGCGGTAGCGGTGATTTTTTATGGCACCGTGGGGCGTAAACCCGGCGCGTCGGTTGCGAATAAAAGCTGGCTCTCACAATATCTAGTGTTTATTGGTTTAATGCCAGTGCTAGCCATTTTATTGGGTCGAGTCAGTTTGATCTCGCCGCTTGCGAACGTAGTTGCTGTGCCGGTATTTAGTCTGCTGATTGTTCCTGCCAATCTCGTGGCGGCTATATTGTCAGCCTTTAGCGCTGAAGGGTCACTACTACTTTGGCAGCTATTGGATTGGCTACTGCATGTCATTATTCTAACGCTATCAACACTGGATCAGTACACCCGTGGCAGTATGCTGCCAATACCCCAGCTACCGCTGGCAGCCAAGATGCTCGCCTTGACAGGTGTTCTACTGCTGTTACTGCCCAGGGGTACGCCATTAAGAGCCGTCGGTTTAATACTGCTGTTGCCGATGGTGCTGATAAAACCACAGGCCCCGGCATGGGGTGATTTGCGCTTAACGGTATTGGATGTAGGACAGGGCTTGTCGATTGTTGTTCAAACGCAACAGCACAGCCTGGTCTACGATGTTGGTCCAGCCTATAGTGATGACTTCGATACTGCTTCAGCGGTGTTAATTCCCTACTTACAGGCTATGGGTATAAGCCGCATAGATAAGTTGGTACTCAGCCATGGTGATAACGATCACGCCGGTGGCTGGCGTAAACTGATTGAGCAAATACCGGTGGCTGCAGTGAGCTATGGTGAACAGTTGCCGGGATTTGGTGAACACTATAAGCCTTGTTACGTGGGCCAACAGTGGCATTGGGATGGGGTGATTTTCGAATTTCTACATCCAGGCCCCACTACATTGGCGGCTATTACCCGTGGCAATAACCAATCCTGTGTTTTAAAAATCTCGGTGGGCAGCGAACGTTTTTTGCTGACCGGTGACATAGAGCACGCAGTAGAAACACAGCTGGTCCATAGTCTGGGTGCAGCGCTGAAGTCGACGGTGTTAATAGCCCCCCACCACGGTAGTGCTACGTCCTCCTCATGGTCATTTATCAAACAGTTGCAGCCTGAGCATGTGGTGTTTTCCAGCGGCTATCGCAATCAATTTGGTCACCCGCGAGGGAAGATCATGCAGCGTTATATCGCTATTAATAGTAAGCTCCATCTCACCAGCCAGGAGGGTGCGATACTGTTTGAAGTCATGGGTGGTGAGTTGTTAACACCGACCCATTATCGACGCGAAAAACGCCGCTACTGGTTGTAGGCAATGCTTGTTTCTTGAGTATAATGCGTTACATAAAAAGGCCTAATGCAGTCATTTGTTAACATCAACGGTGCTGCTAGCCTCGAGGCTATAGCAACTGGAGGAGCAATAGGTGTTTGAATTTGTCAAAGCCGGTGGTTGGTTAATGCTGCCCATTATTTTATGTTCTATTAGCGCTGTGGCGATCTGTATTGAGCGTTATCTAGTGTTACAACCCGATAAAGTTGCGCCCCAGCATTTGTTGGCTCAAGTGTGGGGTTGGATACAAAACAATCAGCTTGATGTGGATAAAATCCGTGATTTAAAAACCTCTTCGCCGTTGGGGCAAATACTGGCGGCAGGTTTAAGTAACTCCCGTCACGGCCGTGAGGTGATGAAAGAAAGCATTCAGGAAGCGGCCAATCATGTTATCCACGATATGGAACGCTATCTTAATACACTGGGTACTATCGCCGCGATTACACCGCTATTGGGGCTGTTAGGTACCGTTATCGGTATGATTAAGGTGTTTACCGCCATTATGGTGGAGGGCACCGGCAATGCGAGTGTGTTGGCGGGGGGCATTTCTGAAGCGTTGATTACCACGGCAACGGGCTTGAGTGTGGCTATCCCAGCGTTGATTATGCATCGCTATTATTTACGGCGGATAGATTCTGTGGTGGTGACCTTGGAGCAGGAAACCATCAAACTGGTGGATGCCTTACACAGCGACCGCAAAGTTGATGTAAAAGAATCCCACTAGGAATAAGGAAACCACAGTGCAATTTAAACGGAAAAACACCACAAGCGTAACGGTGGATATGACACCACTGATTGATGTGGTCTTTCTGCTGCTGATCTTTTTTATGGTGTCCACAACCTTTACCAAGGAAAGTCATCTCAGCCTGAATTTGCCCGAAGCCAGCGGACAGGAAAAAACCAATAACCCCAAACAAATTGAAGTACTGATCGATGCCAATGGCCAGTATGTGATCAATGATCGCAGCCTGGTATCGACTAAACTGGAAACGATTAAGGCGGCACTGACCCAGGTTTCCGGCGGCGACCTTAAATTACCCTTGATCATTACCGCGGATGCTGCCACTCCCCATCAGGCAGTGATTACTGCCATGGATGCAGCGGGGCAGGTGGGGTTTTCTCAGCTTAGCTTGACCACCAAACAACCGGCGGACGAATAATTTAAGTATGCTTACTCCTCGCTCTGCTGCAACATCATCCGTGGCCAATATTTTAGTCAAGGCCTGGTATCAACAATCCCGTTGGTTGTATTGTTTGTTGCCCTTGTCATACCTTTATCATGGCCTGTCTAGCCTGCGCCGTGGGTTGTATTTATCCGGTCTATTGCAACGTTGGAAGCCGCCGGTGCCGGTTATCATGGTGGGTAATATCACCGTCGGTGGTACGGGCAAAACGCCGCTGGTCATAGCATTAGTCAACGTTTTACAAGAGGCGGGATACAAACCCGGTATTGTTAGTCGCGGCTACGGAAGCAAAGCCCCATTTTATCCTTTCCTGGTGTCTGCTGATAAAAGCCCCGAGCATTGTGGCGACGAGCCTCTATTAATGGCCATTAGAACCCAGGTGCCGGTTGTCATTGATGCCAATAGAATGGCCGCCGCCAAGCAATTGGTCGCAGCCTATGACTGTGATGTTATTGTTAGCGATGACGGCTTGCAGCACTATGCTTTGCAACGTGATATCGAACTGGTGGTAGTGGATGGACAACGAGGATTTGCCAATCAGCAGTTGCTGCCAGCGGGACCACTACGGGAATCTATTGCACGCTTAAAGACAGTAGATTTTGTTATTAGTAATGGTGAACTGGTTGCGATGAATCGTGTTGTTCCTGGTAGAGTTGATAGCCGCACCGTCTATCACACCATGCAATTACAGCCGTCACGGTTACAAAAACTTAATGGCGATGACGCGATCACGGTGCAAGACTGGTCACAGTCAAAACAGGTACATGCAGTTGCCGGTATTGGTAATCCCGATCGTTTTTATACGACACTACGTCAATTAGGCTTTGAGCCTATCGAGCATAGCTATGTTGATCACCATCATTACAAGGCAGAAGATTTGCAGTTTGGAGATGATTTGCCCGTTATAATGACTGAAAAGGATGCAGTGAAAGTGCGCAATCTGATTGCGCCGGATAACAGCTGGTATTTACCGGTGGATGCGATAGTTGATCAAAGCTGTTTTGAAAAAATCTTACAACAGCTCCACACCTTAACAAGGTAACTTAAGGGCACCTCAATTAATGAGCTTTACAGTAATTATTCCCGCCCGCTATGCCTCCACCCGGTTGCCGGGCAAGCCGCTGGTTGATATAGCCGGCAAGCCTATGATTCAGAGAGTTTATGAGCAGGCCAAACAGAGCCTGGCTGAACGGGTGTTAATTGCCACTGATGATCAGCGCATTGTTGATGCGGCAGAGGTTTTTGGTGCTGAGGTCTGTTTAACGTCTCCCGATCATCAATCCGGCACCGATCGTCTGCAGCAAGTGGTCTCGCAATTACACTTTAGCGATGATCATATTGTGGTAAATGTACAGGGGGATGAGCCCTTAATTCCACCTGCAGTTATTAATCAGGTCGCCAATAACCTCGCCAATCATCAGCGGGCTGGCATTGCCACCTTAGTTGAACCGATTAAGGATATCGCTACAGTATTTAATCCCAATGCGGTTAAAGTTGTTATGGATACAGTGGGACGGGCTTTGTATTTTTCCAGGGCACCGATACCTTGGTCCAGGGATAGCTTTGATGGCGACAACGACACGTTACCTCCAGGGGTTAATTACTATCGGCATATTGGTATTTATGCCTATCGTGTTGCTCTGCTTAAACAGTTTGTCACTTGGACCCCCAGCCCGTTGGAAATAACAGAAAAACTCGAACAATTACGCGCACTGGAACATGGTGTAACAATTCTTGCTGCACAAGCCTCTGAATTGATCCCTGCGGGTATCGATACTAAAGACGATCTTGAGTTGGTTAGGGTCTTATTTGAGGACAGTAACAGCAAGGGCTTAATTTAAAGACAGTAACACCTATGGCATTAAGGTTTTACTAACAGTGTTCTCGCATCACTATTGCGTACCTGGCAGAGTCCGCTTAGAATTAATAGATGGCTATTCTGGCAAAATCAATCACTCAACTCCTGTCCACATACCCGGTAATCAAACTGGCTATACTGTTCGGCTCACAGGCTTCCGGCAAGGCTACGCCCAACAGTGATATTGATCTGGCGCTACTGGCCAATGAACCACTGACATCTGACTTTAAACGCCAGCTGATTGAGGAAATAGGTGTTAAATTCGGTCAACCCATCGACATTATTGATTTATACCATGGGCCAGAACCTGTGCTGGGCCAAGTACTTAAAGGGGATAGATTATTGGGCGACGATGCCACCTACGCCAGGCTATTAACCAAACACCTACTCAATAGCGCCGATTTTCTTCCGCTGCACCAAAGGATCCTGACCGAAAGGCAAGCCGCATGGATCAGATGATTCTTGCCGAAAAACTCGAGTCTCTTCGTCGCTGTATTAAACGCATCGCAGATAAAAAGCCGCGTCTGATTGATAGCCTGATTATAGATCCTGACATTCAGGACATTTTAGTGCTCAATCTGACTCGAGCGATAGAACTTTGCGTGGATATAGGCAGCCATATCATCAGTGGCTCTGAAGCAACTGTTCCTCAAACAATGGGTGATGTTTTTACAATACTGCAACAACTCAACGCGATCTCTGCACAAACCAGTCAACAATTAAAAAAGGCGGTTGGGTTCAGAAATATTGCTATGCATAATTATGGGACGATTAACTGGGAAATCGTTTACGCTATATGCGATAAGTCATTAGAAGACTTCCGCACATTTGCCAAAGAGATTAGCCATTACACCGCTAACCCGAATGGCACTGACTTAAGGCCGAACAACTAGGAAGAGCCTTGAATCCGCTGTTTTACGCTGAGCCCACTTTCGGTTGGAACCCCACACCCTTAAGTGGGCTCAGCGTAGAACAGCTACTCCAGTGGTACACGGATACTGCACAGTCTAGCCGCCCTCGGTAGTCTAACCCCTCACCAGGGCGTGGGGTTCCAACCGAGTGAGGGGTTAGACTACCGAGGGTGGCGGCGTGATACTACGGTCGCAAGCCGTTAACAGCACTGCCCTTAAGTAAGTGCCATTCGGGACAATTGAACAACTTAATGTGAAAAGCAAGGAATCAGCACTGTCCAGTTGTAGTCGCTCAGACTTGACCACTACAGTGGAACAAGTCCATCATGATGATTGCCGAACACGATATGACTTTATAATTGAGTGTGCATTTTTTTGGGTAAGACCAATGTGTCCCGATTTATTCGTATAAACGGTGTATAATCCGCTAAATTTTTGGAACCAAACACAATCAATAAAAACTGCTATTTTGCTGCCTTCACGCTAAGCAACCTAGTGCCGAATTGCATCGTTATTAGACGACATCGTTCCAAGTAGAAGCCACTATTTATGACCGTATCCTTCGTTCACCTCCGTCTCCATAGCGAATTCTCACTGCTTGATGGATTGGTACGGATCAAGCCTTTGGTACAGCAGGTGGGGGATCTGGGGATGCCCGCTGTAGCACTTACTGATCACAGCAATTTTTACGCGCTGATCAAATTCTATAAAGCGGCTATCGCTGCGGGGATCAAGCCGATCTTGGGTTGTGATTTCCAGGTGATGAATGACACCGACGACACTCAGATTGGTAAGTTGTGTTTGTTGGCGCAGAATGATCAGGGTTATCGCAATCTCATTTTATTGATTTCGAAGGCCTATCAGGAAGGGCAGACCCTGGGTGAGCCCTATCTCAAACGTTCCTGGTTGGCGGCCTCAGAGGGTTTGATTGCCCTGTCCGGTGGTAGGCAGGGGGAAGTGGGACAGGCATTGTTGTCTTCCAAGTCCGATGTGGCGCGTGCCCATCTCAGTGAGTTGATGGGCTGGTTTCCCGACCGCTTTTATCTGGAGTTACAGCGCACTGGTCGTGAACACGAAGAAGACTATCTGCACATGGCGGTTGAGTTGGCCGCTGAGATGGATTGCCCGGTGGTGGCCACTAATGAAGTCTGTTTTTTAAAGGCCGAGAACTTTGCAGCCCATGAGACGCGAGTGTGTATCCATGATGGCCGGGCGTTGGACGATCCCCGCCGAGTTCGGGGTTATAGCGATCAGCAATATTTGCGCTCTGCTGAGGAGATGGGGGAGTTGTTTAGTGATATTCCCGAAGCGCTGGCCAATACGGTAGAAATTGCCAAGCGCTGTAATGTAAAACTCAGTCTCGGTACTTACTATCTGCCGGAATATCCCATCCCCGATAATTTCGAGAACGATGCCTTTTTTCAGCAGGAGTCCTTCGAGGGCTTAAAAGCGCAAACAGTAACAACCTTGGCTGCAAAGTGGCAAGGCAAAGAGGCGTCGGCGGAGTATGCCAAGGCGTTGCGAAGCGGTATCTTTTTCCGCAAAATTTCTATCGAGGGCTTAAATGCACGGCTGCAATTCTTATTTGGTGAGCAGGCGGTAGAAAAAGCACAGGTCTACCGGGAGCGCTTGGATTTTGAGTTGGATATTATTCTGAGCATGGGTTTTTCCGGTTATTTCCTGATCGTGATGGACTTTATTCAGTGGGCCAAGGACCACGATATTCCGGTGGGTCCGGGGCGGGGCAGTGGCGCTGGTTCGCTGGTGGCCTATGCCCAGATGATTACCGATCTCGATCCACTGCAGTACGATCTACTGTTCGAGCGATTCCTGAATCCTGAACGGGTTTCTATGCCTGACTTTGATGTCGATTTTTGTATGGAGAAACGCGATCAAGTGATCAACTATGTGGCAGATAACTATGGTCGCGATGCGGTTAGCCAGATTATTACCTTCGGTACCATGGCGGCCAAGGCGGTGGTGCGGGATGTGGCCAGGGCTCAGGGTAAGTCCTATGGTTTAGCCGACAAGCTTTCAAAAATGATTCCCTTTGAAGTAGGCATTAATCTGCAAAAAGCCTTCGAGCAGGAGCCAGTACTGCGGGACTTTTTAAAGGATGACGAACAGGCCCAGGAAATCTGGGATATGGCGCTGCAATTGGAGGGTATTACCCGCAACGTTGGCAAGCACGCTGGAGGGGTGGTCATTGCGCCCTCCAAGCTCACCGATTTCGCTCCTTTGTATTGCGATGAAACGGGCAGCGGTTTGGTCACCCAGTTCGATAAAGACGATGTGGAAGAAGCAGGGCTGGTAAAGTTTGATTTTCTAGGGCTCAGAACCCTGACTATTATCGACTGGGCGGTGAAGATGATTAACCGTCCCCAAGAGGATGGGTGTTTAGCGAATCTGGATATCGCAGGGATTCCTCTCAATGATCCGGTTACCTACCAGTTACTAAAGCGGGCAGAAACCACCGCGGTATTCCAGTTGGAATCCCGCGGTATGAAGGATCTGATCAAGCGTCTGCAGCCGGATAACCTGGAAGATATGATCGCACTGGTGGCGCTGTTCCGGCCTGGTCCGCTTGACTCCGGGATGGTGGATGACTTTGTTAATCGTAAACACGGTCGGGCTGAGGTGGCCTATCCGGATGCCCAGTATCAGCATGAATTACTAAAGCCGATTCTGGAGCCGACCTACGGTGTTATCGTCTATCAGGAACAGGTTATGCAGATCGCCCAGGAACTGGCAGGCTATAGCCTCGGCGGTGCCGACATGTTGCGACGGGCGATGGGTAAGAAAAAACCCGAGGAGATGGCTAAGCAACGGTCAACATTTGAAGACGGCGCCAAGTCCAAAGGCATAGATCCGATCCTGGCGATGAAAATCTTTGATCTGGTGGAAAAATTTGCCGGTTATGGTTTTAACAAATCCCACTCCGCCGCCTATGCTCTGGTGTCCTATCAAACCGCTTGGTTAAAGGCCCATTATCCCGCCGAGTTTATGGCTGCCACCATGAGCTCGGAATTGCAGAATACCGACAAGATTGTGATTTTTATTGAAGAGTGTCGGGCGATGAAACTTGATTACCGTCTCCCCGATGTGAATGAAGGGGAGTATAAGTTCACGGTCAATAAAGCAGGGGCAATTGTTTATGGTTTGGGAGCGCTTAAAGGTTTGGGTGAAGGGCCGATTGACAATATTATTGCTGCCCGCCAGGACGGTGGCCCCTTTAAAAACCTGTTTGACTTCTGCGCGCGCACCGACTCTCGCAAGATCAACAAGCGGGCAATAGAAGCACTGATTCGCTCCGGTTCCTTCGATAATTTTGCTGTTGATAGAGCGATTCTGTTAGCGGCAATGCCGGACGCTGTTAAGGCCGCTGAGCAGAGTGCCGGTAACCGCGATGCGGGGATAATGGATTTATTTGGCGATGTGGTACCCGCCGATGAAAACGGCGATGTCTACGCAGATTATCGCCAGTTACGGCCACTGTCTGCCAAGGATAAGCTCGGTGGTGAAAAAGATACGCTGGGTCTGTATGTGACCGGTCATCCCATCGATGAATATGAAAACGAATTACGTCAGTTTGCTCGCAATCGTATTGTTGACCTGAAAGCCTCCCATCACAGTCAAACCATAGCGGGTCTGGTGGTAGGCCTGCGCACGATGAAAAACAAGCGTGGTGATACCATGGCTTTTGTGATGCTGGATGACCGCTCGGCGCGGATTGAAGTCACCCTGTTTGCAGATGTCTTTGAAGAATCGCGGGAGAAAATCAGCAAAGATGCCATTCTGGTGGTAGAAGGGCAGGTAACCTTTGATGATTACTCCGGGCAATTAAAAGTACGGGGCAAGGGAGTGAGCACCTTACTGGAAGCCCGCCAGTCCCATATTCGTTCATTGGAGTTGACCTTGCAGGCGTCAGACTTTAATGGAGGGGGGCGGGACAGCTTCAATAGTCAGTTTAAGCAGCTACTGGAGCCCAGCCTGAATGGTCAGTGCCCGGTGATGATTCACTACCATCGCGCAGGTGCGAAAGGCTGGGTCAAACTAGGGCAGCAATGGCAGATTCAGCCCAGTGAGGAACTGATCCAGCGCTTGAAAGATCGCTTTGGCGATAATAGCGTGCGGTTGAATTATGGATGAGCGATAGACAAGGGGGCGCATAGTGTCTCGCTGCTCAATGCCTGTTTCTCGGCCCTCGACTAGACGTACAGAATCGCGTATTGTTGCGCACACACTAAGCCTATAAACACCCACTTGACGATAGATTATTGACCGAATATGAATCCCAATTATCTCGATTTTGAACAACCCATCGCCGAACTTGAAGTAAAAATTGAAGAACTGCAATTGGTGGGTTTCGATAATGACATCAATATCGGTGAGGAAATTAATAAGCTGCATGAAAAAAGCACCAAGCTGACCGAAAAGATTTATTTGAATTTAACCCCATGGGATACGGTCAAAGTGGCTCGTCACCCTCTGCGTCCGTACACCCTCGACTATATCAGCCGCATCTTCACAAATTTTGAAGAATTACACGGTGATCGTCACTTTGCCGATGATGCGGCGATGATTGGTGGTTTAGCGCGTTTGGACGGTGAGCCGGTCATGGTCATTGGTCAGGAAAAAGGCCGTAGTGTACAGGAGAAAGTAAGACGCAATTTTGGTATGCCCAAGCCTGAAGGTTATCGCAAAGCCCTGCGCTTAATGACAATGGCGGAACGGTTTAAATTGCCGATTATCACCTTGATTGATACGCCAGGAGCCTACCCCGGTATCGATAGTGAAGAGCGTGGCATCAGTGAGGCGATTGCGCAAAACCTGGCGGTTATGTCACGCCTTAGGACACCCATCATCTGCGTGGTGATCGGTGAAGGCAGTTCAGGTGGTGCTTTGGGTATTGGTGTGGCTGACCACTTGGCGATGCTGCAATATTCTACTTACTTCGTTATCTCGCCCGAGGGTTGCGCCAATATCATCTGGAAAACGTCAGATAAAGCGCCTGACGCGGCAGAAGCCATGGGTCTTACTTCTACGGTACTGGAAGGCTTAGGTATTGTTGATGCCACTATTAAAGAGCCGCTAGGTGGGGCTCATCGTGATATGGATTTGATGGCCAGCCGGATCAAAAGTCATTTGGTAGAACAATTAAATAATTTAAAAGACATGCCGGAAGACGAATTGCTGGATAAGCGTTATCAGCGCTTGATGTCTTATGGGAATGAATAACGAAGTTCAATAACCGAAGTAGAGTGGATCTTGATCCACCCAGTGTCTTAGACTAGAGGTCATGCCTTTAAGTCACTTAGACATTGAGACAGCCCCGGTGGATCGAGATCCACCCTACTATAGTTAAGGTTTAATGCCTTTATTATCAGACGATTTATATAAACGCTTATTTCTCCATTTAACTGCTCGTCGCTGGCTAGTGGCTTATAGTGGCGGTGTTGATTCTCACGTCTTACTTCACCTGTTAGTTCACTGTCCACAACATCCGCTGATTGAAGTGGTGCATATTAATCACCAGTTGCAGGCCGAATCTGGTCGCTGGGCAGAACACTGTCAGCAACAGGTTGATCTGCTCGGCATACCCTTACATAGTGTTGCTGTTGATATTAAATGCGGCGCCAGAGAGAGCCTTGAAGATAAAGCCCGCCAGGCTCGATACCAGGTATTTGAATCCCTACTAGAGCCCAATGATGTATTAATGTTGGGTCACCATCTGGACGATCAGGTGGAAACGTTAATGCTGCGCTTATTGCGTGGTAGTGGCAGCCGTGGTGCATCAGCGATGCCCCACACTCGACCCATTGGCCATGGAACATTATTACGGCCTTTATTGGATATCCCCCGGTCAGCCATTGAATATTATGCCGCTTGTAAAAAACTGCAATGGGTAGAAGACGCCAGTAATCAAAACAGTCATTTTGATCGCAACTTTTTGCGTCTGGAATTATTGCCCAAGATGGCTGAGCGTTGGCCGGAGTATCGGCAAACTTTGTCGCGGGCCGCTGCGCTAAATGAAGAATCCGCTAATCTCAATGCGGAACTAGCCGAGCTGGATTTTCATGGATTGAGTCTGTCGCCGGAAGATCCATCGATTTCATTGTCGGCCTTAAAAGAATTAAGTGTGGCCCGACAAAAAAATTTATTGCGTTACTGGTTACAAACACGAGGCCACCCTTTGCCATCGGCAGCGCAAATACAAGCGGTGTTGGATGAGCTTGTCGATGCTCGACAGGATGCGGAACCATTAATTGAATGGAGCGGTGTTCAAATAAGACGATTTAAGGGGGAGTTATATGCCATGGAACCTTTGGCTGAGTTTAATCGTGCTGCCATTTATCCATGGGATTTATCTGGCTCGTTAGCGCTCAATGGCGCGGGACAATTATCATTTAAGTCAGTTACCGGTGCGGGTATAAACGTTTCCCTATTGGACAGTGCAAATGTAACGGTGCGTTTTAGACAGGGAGGGGAGCGTTGCCAACCTGCAGGGCGCAGTGGCTCGCAGACATTAAAAAAATTGTTTCAGGAGTATGAGGTGGAAACCTGGTTGCGAGATCGGGTGCCGTTGTTGTTTTGTGGAGATACATTAGTGGCTGTTGGGGACTATTGGGTCTGTGAGGGCTTTGAGGTTTCCTCCCCAGAGAAGGGCGCTGAAGTTGTGTGGGAAAAGTAACGAGAAGTACAAAAAACTATAACTTGGAGGATCGGAGGCTGTGTAGAAACCAACCTCGTTTTTTTGTTATGACCGCAAAGTGGCAAAACCGTTGTAAAAGCGCGAAATCATCTGACAGATAATTCGGCAAATTTTACGATCAGAACGTGACGCGCTACATTAAATCACTTCTCATAGTGGTACCTACACGAAATGATGGTAAGTTGTGATTCATTGACGACATATATCAAACGATTAGTTTCATCTATTCGGCGAGACCAAAAGCCGGACAAATTCTCCTTCAACGGCTCAGGCTTTCCGATACCTTCAAACGGGCTACGTTGGGTATCTGCAATCAACTTGTTGATGCGCTTTAGCGTTTTTCTATCCTGGCCCTGCCAATAGAGGTAATCTACCCAAGCCTCCTTGGTCCACGCTAACACTTCAATCATCCGTTAGACCGTGATGTTCAATTTGCCCTGAACGGTACTGTTCAATCGATCTGGCTAAATGTGCCACATTCGCAGGACTTTTAAGTAAATGTACTGTTTCCATTAAGCTATTGAATTGTTCCAGTGACATGACTACTGCATCCTCAGCATCTCGGCGAGCGATGACTGTATAGTCCACATCTTCAACTACTTGATCTAAAACAGTTTTTAGCCTATTTCTGGCGTCTGAGAAATTTATAACTCTCACGGGGTAGGCCCTCTTGTACAGTAAACAAGACAAGTATAACTTGTTCAATATATTGTGCAAGTACTAGTCTTGTCCAACATGAAATAAATAAAAAACCGAGACAGACCAGAATCCGATATTGACCAACCTACGACAATATCGTGGCCAGCCGACACTATCGAATGGTTATGATGAATAGCAGGGGTCTATTGATAACGGCATTTAGGGTCAATAGACCCTTTCTTTTCTCCGCTAACCTGCGCTGCGTAAATTCAACGGATTTTATCGGCTACGCCATCAAGCTAGTATTGATAGAGTTTTTCCAAATGCCGCCAGGGCAATACGTTAGCATCGCTCCTGTCCTGGACCTGATCGCCACCATAAATCAAATAGGCTTGGTTGGCCTTATCACCGGCCAATGCCCGCCATTTTTTCAGGTTTTTGAAGAAATCCTTGTTGATGGTCTGACCGGCTTTGATTTCAACCGGTATTAACTCATCGCCCTGGTCAATAATCACATCGATTTCCAGGCCATTATTATCCCGCCAAAAATAAAGGCTTGAGGGCTCGCCTTGAGCATATTGGTGTTTCAGTAGTTCGCCGATAATAAAGTTTTCAAACAGAGCGCCGCGCATGGCGTGCATGGCGATGTGTTCCGCCTGCTTAATGCCCAGCAACCAGACTAGTAGGCCTGTATCATAAAAATACAATTTGGGGCTTTTTATCATCCGCTTCGAGAAGTTATTAAAATGTGGCTGTAGTTGGAAAACAATATAGCTCGCCTCCAGTACGGACAACCATTCTCTGACTGTGTTATGGGACACACCGCAATCGTTGCCAATGCCACTTAGGTTGACGATTTGACCTGCTCGACCCGCGCAAAGACGTAAGAACGTCCGAAAGGCATTCAGGTCTTTAACCTTGATAAGTTGTTGCACATCCCTCTCGATATAGGTTTGAACATAAGCGGCATACCAGTCATTGGGTTGAATATGGCGGTCGTATAGTGGCGGATAAAAACCTTTGTAAAGCACGTTGTCCAGTGATTCCGGTACAAGACCTGAAGCCTTCAACTCACTGGCGGAAAAAGGTAATAGATGGATCAAGCCAATGCGACCGGCAAGCGTTTGGGTTATTTTTTCCCGAAAGCCAAACTGTTGCGAACCGGTTAAGACAAACTGACCCATTTGTTGGGCTTCGTCGACAATACGCTGCAAGTATGAAAACAGCTGCGGACAGCGCTGCACTTCATCTAACACCGCACCGCGCTTGAACTGGCCCAGAAACCGGCGTGGATCGGTTTGGGCAAAGTCGAGCTGGTCGGGGTCTTCCAGTGAAATATAAGGCTTTTCCGCAAATTCATGTCGGGCCAGGGTTGTTTTACCCGCCTGACGCGGACCGGTAATACCAATAACCGGAAATGACGTAGCCAGTCTTTTTAGCGTGGCTTCGGCGGTTCTTGGTAGAAACGCGGCTTTTTTCATTATTTGGCCTGTTTGTTTTATACAAATTGTAAGTATAACTTACAATTTGTATAAAACAAACAGGCTCGAATACACGACAGCAATTCCCGGTAATTCATAAATCCTAAAATTCCAATACTGCTCGGCTGTTATTCTAAAAACGAAGAAATTTGAAGGGCATTCATCCCTGCCACTCTTAGCACGCTATGTCGTATAGGCTGGTTTATCCCCCGAAAATCCTCACCCCGAACACCTTGGTCATGGGTTGCTCTATGAACTGTCGAACACCACCCGGGGGTTCGTCCCCTGTGCAATACCGCTGTAAATCATTGCCCAATCCTTGAGCGGGTAGTGATCAAACCAACCACGGATTTTTCGCCATAGCCGTCCCTTCGAGCCTGCCTTTTCCAACGCACGCTTAAACAGTGAACAGCAACGCTGCTGGATCTGATCGATCAAAAAAGCCAGCATCATTAAATGCACCATCACTGTCGACAGGTGCTGATAACCATGACCAAAGTTATGTTCAAAATGGTAGCCTTGGTTTTTCGGCAAATTGGGGTCTATTGATAATGGCATTTATATAAATACCATTATTGTATTTTTTTCGGGACAGAATTATTTTTAGTCAACAAAAACGAAATTGCAAGTTAACAACAAATAAATCCGTCCCAGTTTCGGTCATTAGACGATAACTACTAGCGAATGGATAAACGGGGACAGATTGATAAACGGGGACAGATTTATTTAAATCAGAGAAATAACCGTGGTCTGTCCCAGTTTTTGTCAGGGAATAAAGGGGACGGAGGGGAATGGCACTTCCTTAAGCATAAGCTGTTGATACAATTATATATATTTTCGACATTTAATCCTTATTTTTGCTTTATGTGATGCCCATATTTTTTTACTGTTTTTCTAGCTTCATCTCTTGGTACCATCAGCAGGGAGTAAGGTTTAGGCCTTCGTTTGACCACTCTGGGTTCAATTCTGCCGGAACGATGACCAACGCAATTTTCAGCAATTAAC
>JAZFYA010000154.1:0-13361 GCA_036443315.1 Pseudomonadales bacterium | reverse complement strand
GTTAGTAAAAGAACATTGCAAGATTGGGAGCAAGGGCGTAGAACTCCTCAAGGGCCAGCGATAGCTTTATTGCGTATTGCAGAGCAGCACCCAGAAGTGTTCACAAATTTGCACTAAAACGTGTAACGAATAAGGACAAATAGCGCTAACAAGGCGCCCAAGTATACTCCGGCCACAAAAAAACGCGGCCTCCGCGGGGCGCACTATGCGTTGCTTCGTGCACCCTTGGTTTGGCGTTAACTTTAGGCTCCAAGACCCCGAAGTCACTCTTAATTCCTTTCTTGCAATGATAGCATATTTTGCTATCATTGCAGCTATGAATCGCAAGCATCGCAAAACATTGGAAGCTGTTTTCGCTGAACCGGCCAACGGTAATCTTGCCTGGCGCAATATTGAATCACTACTGGTTGCTGCGATTGCCAAGTAGTTGAAGGTGCGGGGTCATCGGTTACCTTTGAAAGGGATGGGCTGCGGGCAACTTTCCATCGTCCGCATCCGCAGCAAGAAGCACTACGATATCGTGTTAAAGATGCTCGACGATTCCTGGAACAACTAGGAGTAACGCCATGAATACCATGATGTATAAGGGCTATGCTGCCCGCATCGAATACGATGCTGACGATCGAATCTTCATTGGTCACATCGCAACCATTCGAGATATTGTAGGGTTCCACGGTAGCACCGTTGATGAATTGGAGTTAGCATTTCATGAAGCAGTAAATGACTATCTTGCTGCCTGCGAAAAACTCGGCCAAAAACCGAATAAACCTTATTCAGGTAAGCTTATGCTAAGGGTGCCGCCTGAAATACACGCTGCTGTTGCAACTGCAGCAGAAGTGGGGGGTAAAAGCATCAATCAATGGGCTACTGATGTCTTGGATAAAGCTACACACTGCTAGTTTACCAATGCCTAAGCAAAGGTTCTTGCGGACAAATTGGTGTTTGGTTGAAATAGAGCTGGCAGTTTCAGCAAGCGCTTTTTCTTTTCGCAATGGGTGGACATTATGACCAGCCCTAACGTTTCACTAACCAGTTCACGGGCTCGAAGCCATATTTTCTTGGATTATGCATTGAAGCCATATTGCTCCTAGTAACCACTGGCCTAGTCAGTCGGGTTGAGTGTTAAAATAGCGCTATTCAGCCCCGAGGTATTTCCCCTTTGACCAGTCCCTTGTCTACTGTATTGCCTAACCCCTTGTTGCAGCATTCCCTGCTGCCACCTTTTGCTGCTATTCAACCCGAGCATATTGAACCGGCGCTGGACCAGCTATTAGCGGAAAACCGTCGACGTATTGCTGAGCTGCTGCAAACTACCCATCAACCGGATCAGCAGTTTCTGGCATTACTTGAGCAGTGGGACGATGAACTGCAGCAATTATGGTCGCCAGTCAGTCATTTAAACGGCGTAAAAAACACCGCTGAGTGGCGGGATGCCTATAACATCTGTTTGCCAAAGCTTACCGAGTACGCAACGGAAATGGGCCAGAACAAAGCTCTATTTCAGGCCTACGAAAAATTGGCGGCCAGTGAAGTTTATCCACGCTTAGATATTGCCCAGCGCAAAGCCATAGATAACGCCCTGCGGGATTTTACCCTGTCGGGTATCGCGCTGGAGAGTGACAAGCAACACCGTTTTGGTGAGATTAAAAAACGCTTGGCCGAATTGTCGACGCAATTTGCCAATAACGTGCTGGATGCGACTCATGGTTGGAGTAAGCATATTGAAAACAGTGAAGACTTGGCGGGCATTCCCGAAACGGCCCTGCTGGGTTATCAACAGGCGGCTAGCGCTAAGGATAAGCCTGGCTACTTGATCTCTCTGGACATTCCCGCTTATTTACCCCTGATGCAATATGGTGATAATGCTGCGCTGCGAGAAGAAATGTATTTCGCCTATACCACCCGGGCTTCGGAGTTGGGCCCCAACGCTGGCGAGTGGGATAACAGTAGTTTGATGGATGAGATTTTGGCGCTTCGCCATGAGTTGTCGCAGTTACTGGATTTTGACAATTATGCCGAGCGCTCACTGGTGACAAAAATGGCGACGTCACCGCAACAGGTACAAGGCTTTTTAAACAATTTGGCGGAAAAAAGTTTGGCGGTAGCCAAACAGGAATTTGCAGAGCTGGAAACCTTCGCCCAAGGGTTGGGTGTTGATGCATTAAATGCCTGGGATATTCCCTACTACAGTGAAAAACTGCGGCTGGAAAAGTACGCCATTTCTCAGGAGGAGCTGCGGCCCTACTTTTCGGCGGGAAACGTTATCGAGGGTATGTTTGCAGTGGTTGGCCGTTTGTTTGCTGTTGAGTTTATCGAAGTCGACGATGTTGATTGTTGGCATCCCGATGTACGCTTTTATCATGTAGTGCGCAACGGCGAGGTTATTGCCAAATTCTATTTGGATCTTTTCGCCCGTGAACATAAACGCGGGGGTGCCTGGATGGCAGATTGCCGAGTGCGGCGGCAATTGCCTGGCGGCGTGCAGCAATTGCCGGTGGCGTTTTTAACCTGCAATTTTACTCCGCCAACTGCTGCAACGCCCTCGTTGTTAACCCATAATGAGGTGACCACCCTATTCCACGAATTTGGCCACGGCCTTCATCATATGCTGACGGCAATTAATTGTGCGGCGGTATCAGGTATTAATGGTGTTGCTTGGGATGCCGTGGAGTTGCCCAGTCAGTTTTTGGAAAACTGGTGCTGGGAAAAGGCAGCGATTGGGCTAATCTCTAGTCATTATCAAACCGGTGAGGTGTTGCCCGATACTTTACTAGAGAAAATGCTGGCGGCGAAAAATTTCCAGTCCGGAATGACAATGATGCGACAGTTGGAGTTTGCACAATTTGATATTCAATTACATCGTGACTATAACCCGATTAAACCTCGTAATATCCAGTCTTTATTGAATGAGGTGCGGGAACAGGTATCGGTATGTCCGGTGCCTGATTTTAATCGCTTCCAACATAGTTTCAGCCATATTTTTGCTGGTGGTTATGCTGCAGGTTACTACAGTTATAAATGGGCGGAGGTTTTATCCGCGGATGCGTTTTCCTTATTTGAGGAAGAAGGCATTTTCAATACGGCTACGGGTAAGCGGTTTTTAACGGAAATTTTGCAACAGGGTGGCTGCAAAGAACCGCTGGAATTGTTTGTTAACTTTCGCGGTCGAGAGCCTACTGTTGATGCACTATTGCGACATTGTGGCATTGTTAGATAGTGAACGTGTTATAAGCGAGGTGGGGTCATGATGGCAAGCAAAATAGTGAAGCGATTTATTGCCGGTGCGGTTTGCCCCCGTTGTGCAAAAATGGATAAGCTGGTGATGTATAACGATGATCGGGGCCGGCAAGTCAGGGAGTGTGTGCGCTGTGGTTATCGGGTTGTAATGACGGATGATGGTCCCGTAACAATGAACTCGAAAGAGCCCATTCCAGAGGAGCTAGTCACTCGTGTTAATCAGCCACGGTTGGGAGAAAAACCGCTAGCTCACGAAGACGAGGTACAGGTGGTTAATATTCTTGATCCCGGTGCTAAGCGGCGGGATCATTAGATATACCTAAATTTCAATCGCTTTGGGTATAGCATGGGTTATTTTTGCAGGGTGGCTCAGGATCCACACTATGTAGTGCGATGCTAAGTAGTGCAATGCGTCGATCATAGATGAGTAAACTGCAGGTTAATAGATAGCTGATCTGTTAGGCATGGCCAATGTTGCTGTTCCTTTTCCCAGTGGTTATTTTTATGCAGTTCAACATAGGCTTTGAACTCTGCACTTTCATAGACATGCTCTTTAATCACAGTACGGTCCACTGTGTAATGTACAGCCTCATCCAATTCATTGGCGAAGGGCTCCCCTATTAAACTGTGAACAATTAAATTGGACATGGTCATATCCACGGGTACCAATGGAATGGATGCTCGTACCATAAAGCGATCATTTACTTCTTCGATCAGGCGGTGGGCCAGGTAGGCCTCATACATTAATTCATCGAGGCCTATATGATCGGCAACCATTTCCGGTGGTTTAAGAAAATAATCTTCGGCCAGTTTTAAAAAGGGCTCGGCATATTCCTGGATATTAGCTTCCAGGGTAATGGCGCGGGCGGCATCGATAAAACTCGGTACATGTTCAATATAAGAAACTACAAAAGCGACCAGGCTGGCAGTGGGATCCTGCTCAGGTAGATGAATGGCAATATGCATCTTATCTAGCGCGCAGTGGTCAAACAGATTGGTTAAATGGCCGTGTTGTAGCTCGTGTAGCTTTGCCAATTCTATGGTGTCGCGAATGACATCGGTTGTCACAATTGCTTCCTTTGCAGGTAATAAAGTCGGGCGATCTAACAGCTAAGGCTAGTACAAAATAGTAGACTTCGGTATACCAATGTGAACTATTCCCACAAAGATCTTCACCACCACCAGCAGGGTAAATACACCAGACTTGCAGATAGCAGCACAGTGCTTTGTATCGCTTGAGTGCGGGCGGCACCAATTAAAGATGCTGTCCAGCAAATAGCGCCAACGGCCTGAGCCGCCAAGCCGGTGGTACCCACTAAATCGAGTATAGGAACCGAAGGATTGGAAATAATCATCGGACAGCCTCCTGGATACCCTATCTTGCGGTTGAGCTTCTTTTTAAACCACATATCTGCAATTCTTTTGAGTTATATCAAGAGTTCGTCGGACGGATGCCGTAGTGTTTTCCCACAATTTTAAGGCGGTTATGGTGGCCTGTCCCGATAAAGGTGCGTATAATCGCGGCGTTTTGTCGTACCCAGCGGCCGAGGGCACCAAAAATATCGTTATTTATCTTCTTTGTTGCAGTTTGTTTGTTGCGCAGAGTTGGTCAAGCCGCCGTTAAATCAGGCGCTCCATATACTCTTAACCAGGGTAAATTTCCACAGAGTAGAAAGGCCACTGCTATATTGTTCCGAGACGACTCCTATTTAGTCCGTTTTAAGGGAGGGGAGTTGTTTAGGGAGTAGCTGTTACTTAACTCTACTCTATATAGATGGCGCTAACTCATAGGTGTTATAGCTCGATATATATACGGTGTCGGAGTCTGGGGTAATTTTATCAACAATCAAATAATGGAGACACGGGAGATGCATTTACAAGCGAAACGGCTTTACAAGCTGGCGCTTAGTCCTGTGCTATTGCTACTCAGTTTTTTGAGTACAGGTGCTTGGGCAGAAGAAGCTCAACGCTGGCAGATGAATATGTCGCCAGGCGTTACTGAAGTGGGGGCGAAAATCTACGACCTGCATATGATCGTTTTTTGGATCTGTGTGTGGATTGGCGTCGTGGTTTTTGGTGTGATGATGTACTCGGTGTTCACCCACCGTCAATCAAAGGGCGCTAAGCCAGCTGATTTTCACGAGAGCACTAAGGTAGAGCTGGCGTGGACCATCGTTCCTTTTCTTATCCTGTTAGTCATGGCTTTTCCGGCCACTACTACCCTACTGGACATCTACGATTTTGAAGATGCCGAACTGGATATTCTGGTCACGGGTTACCAGTGGAAGTGGAAGTACGACTATATTGATGCGGCTGGCGACAACGTTAGCTTCTTCAGTAATCTGCGCACCGCTAAGACAGAAATCTATAACGAAGATGACAAAGGTGAGCACTACCTGTTGGACGTGGATGAGCCTATGGTCATTCCCGTCAACACCAAGGTGCGCTTCCTGATCACAGCTAATGATGTTCTCCACGCCTGGTGGGTGCCCGCGCTGGCAGTTAAGAAAGATGCGGTTCCTGGTTTTATCAATGAAGCCTGGACCAAGGCGACTAAAACCGGTGTTTACCGCGGTCAGTGCGCTGAACTCTGTGGTCGTGACCACGGCTATATGCCGATTGTAGTGAATGTGGTTGAGCGCGCTGCATACGATACCTGGCTGGGTGAGAAAAAAGCGCAGGCGGCAGAAATTAAACAGCTGATGTCCAAGCATTTCTCCTTGGATAAGCAAATGGTTGCGGGTAAAGCCGTCTATTTGCGCAGCTGTGTTGCCTGTCATGGTATCGAAGGTGAAGGCGGTGTGGGTAACGCTATCGCTGGCAGCCCGTTGGCTACCGGTGTGGTTAAAGGTCACCTTGACGCAGCCATTAACGGCGTGCCGGGTACAGCGATGCAGGCTTTTGGCGCCCAGCTCAACGATGTCGATATGGCGGCGGTGGTGACTTACCAGCGCAATGCTTTCGGCAATAATATGGGTGATACCGTTCAGCCCATCGACGTTTACAACTTCAAGCAAGGCCAGTAGGAGGTTCCGAATATGAGTGCACATCACGGGCCTGCGAAAGGCTTAATGCGGTGGGTAACAACCACCAACCACAAAGATATCGGTACCATGTACCTTTGGTTCAGCTTCGCCATGTTTATCATGGGCGGTGCTTTTGCGATGATAATTCGTGCTGAATTGTTCCAGCCCGGTCTGCAAATAATAGAGCCGGAATTTTTCAACCAGATGCTCACCATGCACGGTTTAGTGATGGTGTTCGGTGCCATTATGCCCGCCTTTGTAGGCCTGGCTAACTGGTTGATCCCGATGATGATTGGTGCGCCGGATATGGCGCTGCCGCGGATGAACAACCTGAGTTTCTGGATTTTACCGCCAACCTTCCTGTTACTGGCTTCAACGCTGTTTATGGATGGTGGTGCGCCTAACTTTGGTTGGACGTTCTACGCGCCTCTGTCGACAACTTATGCACCCGATACAGTGACCTTCTTTATTTTTGGTGTCCACTTGATGGGACTGTCGTCAATCATGGGTTCAATCAACATTATCGCCACGATAGTTAACCTGCGTGCGCCCGGCATGACATATATGAAAATGCCGATGTTCGTATGGACCTGGCTGATTACTGCCTTCTTATTGGTAGCGGTTATGCCGGTACTGGCGGGCGCAGTGACCATGATGTTGATGGATATTCACTTCGGTACTAGCTTCTTCTCGGCGGCTGGTGGCGGTGATCCGGTATTGTTCCAGCATATATTCTGGTTTTTCGGTCATCCTGAGGTTTACATCATTATCCTGCCAGCGTTTGGTGTGGTCTCACAGATAATCCCCACCTTTGCTCGCAAGCCGCTGTTTGGTTACGACTCTATGGTGTACGCGACAGCGTCTATCGCCTTCCTGTCCTTTATCGTGTGGGCTCACCACATGTATACGGTGGGCATGCCGGTTTCTGGTGAGCTATTCTTTATGTATGCCACCATGCTGATCGCGGTACCAACCGGGGTTAAGGTGTTTAACTGGATTACCACGATGTGGCGAGGGTCAATGACCTTTGAAACACCCATGCTGTTTTGTCTTGGCTTTATATTCCTGTTTACCGTTGGCGGTTTCACCGGTGTGATGTTGTCTCTGGCGCCAGTAGATTTCCAGTACCATGATAGTTACTTCGTCGTAGCTCACTTCCACTATGTTATGGTGGCGGGTGCGGTGTTCAGTATGTCAGCGGCGGTTTACTACTGGTTGCCGAAATGGTGTGGCAAGATGTATGACGAGAGTATGGGTAAGGCGCATTTCTGGATTTCGTTTCTCGGCTTTAACCTGACCTTCTTCCCTCAGCACTTCCTGGGTCTGGCGGGCATGCCGCGTCGTATTCCGGACTATGCGTTGCAATTTACCGACTTCAACACCATGTCGTCGATCGGGGCGTTTATCTATGGTGCTTCACAGATTCTGTTCCTGTTCAATGTAGTTCGCACTATTGTTGCCGGTAAAAAGGTCAGTGATCCCAACGTGTGGGAAGGTGCGGAAGGTCTTGAGTGGACCCTTCCTACCCCTCCGCCATACCATACATTCTCTACTCCACCTGACGTGAAGTAGAGAGCGGTTGACGAGGTAAGTAACGTGGCAGACGTGCCTGCAGACAACGGTTCGGTAGCGGGGACGGTCGGCAAATTGTCGATCGTTGTTGTCGCCATGTTCGCCTTTGTATTTGTGGTAATGGTGCCGTTATACGATGTGCTCTGCGATGCGCTGGGTATTAATGGCAAAACCAGTGGTGAACGTTACCAGGTAGTAGAAGCCGCCGTTGATACTAGTCGTGAAATCAGCATTCAGTTCGTGGTGACTAACAACGACGGCATGCCCTGGGAATTTTACCCAACGCAATCGGTATTGAATGTGCATCCCGGTGCCGTTAATGACACGGTGTTTTATGCAAAGAATCCGCGGGCAAACGCTATGGTAGCGCAGGCAATACCGAGCATTGTACCCAGTCGAGCGGCGGCGTATTTTCATAAAACCGAGTGTTTTTGTTTTAACCAGCAGCCTTTGGCTGCGGGAGAACAAGCGGACATGCCACTGCAATTTATTGTTGATCAGGATCTACCGGTCGACATTAAAACCATTACCTTGTCGTATACAATTTTTGATGTGACTGCGATGGCAGCGCCGAAAGTCACTGTCGCTACACGCTAAAACAGTAAGCTGTTTTCTTTTGGTTCTTGTTCTATTGGATTAGACCGTTGAATAAAAGATTAAGCCAAAGAAATTAACGGAGAGAAAAATGCCAGGTCAACGCAATACAGAGTACGAGGCCTATTATGTTCCCGACCAAAGTCGGTTGGCTATTGTTACTAGTCTGACTTTGTTCACAACCTTGTTCGGCGCAGCTAATGTGCTGAATGATATGACCTTTGGGGAACCCGGTCAGGAGACCAATTCCTGGTTTATTTTCCTGACAGGTCTGGGGTTATTTTTAGCGTCATTGTTTGGCTGGTTCCGTACCACTATTATCGAAAATCGCGCAGGGATGAACAGTGCTCAACTGAAGCACTCCTATGCCATTGGCATGCAGTGGTTTATCTTTTCGGAAGCGATGTTCTTTCTGGTTTTTTTTGGTACGCTTTTTTATGTGCGTAACTTGGCTGGGCCCTGGCTGGGTGGTGAAGGCGACGGCGGTCGTATGAATGGCTTGTTATGGCCAGGGTTTAGCTACGATTGGCCCATAATGCAAACCCCGCAGGATGCGGTCGGTGGTGTTGGAGGGCAGTTAATAGCCAATAACGGTGTGATGACTGGTCCACAGAGACATATGAGCTTCCCCGGTTGGGATAATATCCTACACTGGCTGCCGATGTGGAACACCATCATTCTGTTAACATCCAGTGTGACTGCTCATATCGCCCACTTGGCGTTGTTGGCCGGTAACCGCCCCAAGCAGAATCTGTGGTTGGGTATCACCGTTGCGTTGGGTTTAATCTTCGTCTACTTGCAGTACCTTGAGTATCACGAAGCCTATGTTGACTATGGCCTGTACCTGTCTTCGGGTATTTACGGTTCAACCTTCTTTATGTTGACTGGTTTTCATGGTTTTCACGTTTGTTTAGGTGCACTGATGTTGTTGGTGCAGTGGTTGCGTTCGACTAAAAGTGGCCACTTTACGCCAGAAGATCACTTCGGTTTTGAAGCCTCCTCCTGGTACTGGCACTTTGTTGATGTGGTGTGGGTAGGTTTATTTCTGTTCGTCTACATTCTGTAAACAATCGTTGTGCAAATAAAAATGGTTGCGAAGATAACGTCGCAACCATTTTTTTGTTTAGATCTAGCGTCTCTGAATAAGCCGGCGTTGTCATCCTGAGCCTAAGCGGAGCATCTCATCACTTATTGGTGCATCCTAACGCCAGTTTTACTGATGGTGGCCTTTTAGGGTGTACCCAAATGCCCGTCCAACACAAGCAGGCATTCTGTTGGAAAAATAGTGTTAAAAAAATAGGGTTGGAAAAATAGGGTTGGAAAAATAGTTTACAGTTGATAAATATCAGCGCGGGAATGGGTTTTATTCTGACGAATGAATAGGCGTCTGGTCGATTTGCGATTTAACGGCAGGAGGTGTTAACTTATCAGCATAACGCGCATCCCAGGGCGCATTTGAGCCGAGTTGGCCGGTAAAAACACCGTAAAACAAAAACCCTATTAACAACCCAGCCAGCACCAAGCGCACACTGAGTGCATTCCAGGTTCTTCGGCTGCTTGTGCCCCGATCTTTCATCAGAAAAGCCAAGCCACTCAATAGACTAATGACCAGGCCGACAAACAGTATTACGATGACCACTTTTAACCACATGGTTAAACTCCAGAGAATTTATCATTCTAAATTAAAGTAGTTGAATCCAGGGCCTGCTCCGCGACGCGTTTTTCGTAGAGTGTTTTGGGTATCAACGGCTTTTTCTAGGATTATACATCAGTGACCAGCACAAATGTCTGAACCCAAAAACAATTCATTACAATTAACCCCCGATTGGCGAGCTACAGTGCTAGCACTATTGCTAATGCCCGTATTGCTATCACTGGGTTTTTGGCAGCTTGATCGCGCTGCAGAAAAGCGCCAGTTACAGCTGTTATTCCAACAGCGGCAGGCCAATGGCCCAGTGGATATAGAGGAGTTGTTTGCTGTAGAGGATTTACAGTATCAGCCAGTGCGCTTACGGGGCGAGTTTATCAATGAAAAAAAGTTGTTTTTAGATAATAGAATTTATCGTGGCCGCTTTGGTTATGAGATAATGACACCCTTTAAATTAGCGCATACCCAAATGCTGGTAATGGTCAACCGTGGCTGGCTTGCCGGCGATATTTCACGCCGTAGCTTGCCGGAGATAAACACCATTACTGGAACGGTTGAATTAAACGGTGAGATTTATGTTCCCAAGAGTGAGATGTTAAGGTTATCGCAGCAGCAAAATAGTGGTTGGCCCCGGGTGCTGCAGTCGGTCAACATTAGTCAACTTGAAGGGGAATTTAACCTGCCCCTTTTCCCTTATCGGGTGAGACTCAACCCGTCTTCCCCGGGAAGTTATCAGCCCAACTGGGTAGTGGTGAACTTGCAGCCTGAAAAACATACCGCCTATGCCGTACAGTGGTTTGCCATGACAGCAACATTGTTCGCCATACTATTTTTGGCAAACACTAATTGTTGGGCCTTAATCAAGGGCCATAAATAACAATGATAAAAGTAACGACAGCAGCCATTAGTAAAAGGTTTAAACGAGTGAGTAAGCAAGCGGTAAATCCTCAACAACTGAAAAAAAATCGAAAAGTAATACTGGCTATTTTTGGTATCCCCACCGTGATTATTTTGCTATCGACGGTGGTGTATTACTTGGTTGAAACGCGCACTATTGATTTAGGCACGGTGAATAATGGTGAGTTAGTTGTACCGCCACTGCGCTTTACCGATCTTCCTTTGTTGGCCATCAATGGGGAGGCTTTTGACTATAGTAAGCCGGAACCGAAGTGGGCTTTTGTGATTATCGGCAATCGGTACTGCACGGGCTTCTGTGAAAAAATGCTATACATTGCACGGCAAAGCAATATTGGCTTGGCGAAAAAAATGCATCGAGCACGGTTGATATTTGTCACTACCGATGGCGCAATCAGTGAGGATCTACGGCAACGTTTCGATCGGGAATATCGCGGCATTGACATTGTTACGTTGCGCAGGGACTTGATTCAATCACTGTTTGCCGATGTAGAACTGAACCCTTTTCAGGAGAATACGTTTTTTGTGGTGGACCCCAGTGGCTGGTTGATGATGTATTACCAGATTGAAAATATCGAGCAAGAATCGTTAAATACATTAGGAAAAGCGGTATTAAACGATATGCGTCGCCTCATCAAATAAACAGGGGCCCATAGGGGCACTTACTTAAGGGCGACACTATTCATTGCTTGCGATCTCTGCGCTTGTGTAGTGACCCGCCACCCTCGGTAGTCTAACCCCTCACTCGGTTGGAACCCCACGCCCTGGTGAGGGGTTAGACTACCGAGGGTGGCTAGATTGTGCAGTATCCGGGTACCACCGGAGTAGCTGTCCGCAATGCAAGGCCCGCTAAAGGGCGTGGGGTTCCAATTGATGGTGGGCGATAGTAGGCCTTGCATTGCGGACAGCGGGTTCAAGGCTCCGGCGTTATGTTCAGCTTTAAGTCAGCTATTACCCTACAAAGGAACAATAACGACAATGGCGTTATTCAATAGTCCAGAAAATAGAGTGGCCGGTTTCAAGTTAGCGCTAATAGCAACCATTTTTGCTGTCTTTGTACTGGGCTTGGGTGCTTTTACTCGCTTGATGGATGCAGGTCTGGGTTGCCCTGATTGGCCCACTTGCTATGGGCATGTGCTGTGGCCAGAGACTGCAGAGGAAGTCGATGTCGCCAATCAAGCTTTCCCGGATATGCCGGTGGAACAGGATAAAACCTGGCCGGAAATGGTGCATCGTTACTTTGCAGAAAGCCTTGGTTTACTCACCATTGCTATTTTTGTTATTGCTGTACGTCGGCAGCAACCACAGCAACAAAAACAGCAACCCATCACGTTGGTCAGTAGTTTGCTGTTGCTAAATATCATCTTGACGGTGGCGACCATCGTGTATGGTGTGGTGATGGAGCCCTACGCAGTGTCTTCGGTGGCCCTGACTATGTTGGTACTGGCCTACCTTGGTATGAAGAATGGCTGTCGAGCATCGCCGCAGCCGTTTAAATTACCCGCCTTTATTCTCGCGTTTATTATTTTGCAAGGCTTGTTTGGCATGTGGACGGTAACGCTAAAATTGTGGCCGCAGGTCGTCACTGCACACTTGTTGGGTGGATTTACTACCTTTAGTTTGTTGTGGTTACTAACGCTCAGGCTGAATAATCAACCCTGGCAAGTGTCTGCGGCCAGCCTGCAACAACTACAGCGTTTTCGTGTTTGGACTTTATTGGGATTGATTATTGTCGTTTTACAGGTTGCGCTGGGTGGTTGGACAACCTCAAACTATGCAGCAGTTGCCTGCCCAGATTTGCCAACCTGTCAGGGCCAATGGTTGCCTGCAATGAATTTTTCCCAGGGATTTAATGTGATTCAACGTATTGGCCCCAATTATTTGGGTGGCACGATGGATAATGAAGCGCGTATTGCGGTTCATTTTAGTCATCGTGTGGGCGCGATAGTAACTGCTTGTTATTTATTGATAGTTGTAGCGTTATTATTTAACCGTATCGCTATTCCTGAAACCCGTAGAATGGCACACATTATTTTCGCGGTACTGGGGTTGCAGATAGCGTTGGGGCTAGGCAATATCATTTTTAAATTTCCGGTGACTGTGGCTGTTGGCCACAATTTAGTGGGAGCATTGCTAGTCGTAACCATGGTTACCCTGAATTACCGGGTTTTTACCGCGCGAAGGGGTTAGTACCGAATGGCGCTTACTTAAGGGCGGCGCTATTAACGGCTTGCGATGGTAATATCCCGCCGCCACCCTCGGTAGTCTAACCCCTCACTTGGTTGGAACCCCACGCCCTGGTGAGGGGTTAGACTACCGAGGGTGGCTAGACTGTGCGGTATCCGGGTACCACTGGAGTAGCTGTTCGC
>JAZFYA010000153.1:0-27798 GCA_036443315.1 Pseudomonadales bacterium | reverse complement strand
CGCGGGATGACGGGGGGGCGGTTGGTATTTAACAGTATATTAGGCGGAATTCCGCCTATGAACGGATCCTCTGGATCCAAATTATTCTTTTCTTCAACGTTTTATCCTATCAAATTCAATGTCTTAACTCACTATCCACTACGCTGGCCAACCAGGTCGTTTTGTAGAAAGAGAGCCTGCGGGTTTAACGAGACCTTGATAAGAACTCATATGCACTCAAACTCCAAAATAAAACCGCTAACTATCAATAACATACCAGATTCGCCTTGGGGAAACAAAGCCATCCCAAACCGGTACTCATAGGACCTTTTCTTGGCATTTCCGTGATTTTCACTTATACCTGTATATCTATACAGTATATTTTTGGAAGCTTGTTATGACGCCATCGCCCTTTATAGAGCAGATCCGGACCGAATTGCGGACCCGCCACTATAGCCTGAAAACCGAGAAAACCTACCTCTACTGGATTCGTCACTTTATCCGCTTTCATAACAAGCGCCATCCTGAGGAGATGGGCAATCGCGAAATCGAGCATTTTCTCAATTACCTGGCGACTCATCGCCGCGTCAGTGCGGCAACCCAAAATCAAGCGCTCTGTGCTCTGATCTTTATGTATCGCTACGTGATCAAGCGAACGATTGAAGGCCTGGAATACGGATTTGCCAAACGGCCCCGTACGATTCCCACGGTACTGTCGGCGCATGAAATCGCGGCGATATTGGATAATATTGAGGGGAAATACTGGCTCATCACGGCACTGCTGTATGGGTGTGGGTTTCTTTTATGGACATACAAACCGAGAGTGTCATTTGAAGCTACAGGTATTTGCTAATTCCTCATTTTAGATCTAATCGGTTTTACACCCACTATTATGCTATTTGTTTTATCAAACCCTTCAAGCTTGAACTATATCATCTGCGTTACTTCAGCATGAAAACTTTTTATCATTCTGTATATTTTGTCTTTCATGGATGACAGCTATGGGGACAGAGGAGCTGCGGTGCTACCTCGCATACCTAAGTCCGCTACTGGCAGATACTGTTGAAAAATCTCTACAAAAAGTGTCCGGTTTAGGTTGCCCAGAACAAGCCTCTTCCAGGAAGATAAAGAGTTGTTTAGTGTCCCCCTATATCTTTCTGAATAAAGCTTGTCTACCGCGCTATAATTTTTCAGTTATTGGCAGAAAATGAGTTTTTCAACAGTATCGACCCTTTGCTAATCGTCGCGGGCGTACTTCGCAGCTGCATTGACGTAAGGGTAATTGATGGGCATGTTTAGAAATCAGAAAAAGGATTCTTGTTGCCGCTGCCCTGCGGGCCAATCAATCGCCCCCGGCTCGCGGGGTCAAGGCCAAGGTTGCCACCGAATTTATTAAACTGGTTTCGTTCTTCGCTAGCGACTGTACACGCCGGGTTTTTGATGGGTCCGCCGGTTGCGCCTTCTACCACAATCCCCACGGCGTCTATGATTTTTTCGGCCTGTCGCCATCGCGAATAAGCAAGGCAAAACGCCTCAAGATTATGCAGGTCGGTCACTGCTAATACTTTTTGTTTGCAGAGCTGCGGACAAACGGTTCCCCACATTTTGCGCGCAAGCCCTTTTAAATGCCTCGGGAGATCGACGGCGTTTAATACCGTGTCGAACTCTATGGCGTTGGGGTTGTAGTGCTTGCTGCCTGTTAGCTCTTTTTTCTTGTTGGGTTTCTTTTTGTCGCCCGACTTGCCTTTTACACCTGTCATATTGTCTAATTTTTAACCTGTTTAAATTCTACTTCCTGTCCACGTAAAAACAAGGCGAGGGCGGCGGTGCTGTGTTAGTGAGACTGTAGTGATTTTGACCCCCCTCCCCGCCGTCCCGCGCCACTGCTGCATGCCGTTAGACTTCAGCCGAGGACATAGCCCTTCTTTAGCCATTCTCTTATCGCAGTATATGAAGCTTTAGGCTCTGCCAAACTGGGCGAGCTTTGCTTCACTTTGTATCATAAAACTCAAATATTTCATGTCTTTTATCTGCTTATACCGCGCTATCGAGAGCGCTTCCAAATTTACGTCTAAGGTATTCCATCATTTCAACTTCCGAGCGGCCCGAAGAATCAAGTACTGTTATTCCCTTTCCTCGAACAGTGATTTTGTAAATCTGCATCGTGCTTCCTGTGAGGCTGTTTCCCGGATTACTATGTACCAACGTTGGAGAGAGGACTTTTAAAAGCTCTGGCTTAGATCGAAAGAGCTGCTCTTTCAAATGATCCGTAATCACGCCCTTGGGAGCATTGACATGGAGGCGGTCACCATTGGCAGACAGGACCACCCCCATGCGCTTCAAATCATCAATTAAATTCCGGGCATTCATAGGCTGAAATCCTCTCTTTCATCATTCCCGGTATTGCACATCCCCGTACTTCCGCTTTTATCCGCTACGCCGCTACAAATCGCTACAGGCCCTGTGGTTAATGGGCTGGAGTGTAGCGGATCATGTAGCGCTTTATTTTGTGTAGCGTTTCTAGCCGCCACACCCTTTTTTTCCGCTACATCGTCAATCCCCGTGGTTACTGAACTGTAGCCATTTTGTAGCGTTGTAGCAGCTGTAGCGGCAATTTTAGGGGAGGTAAGAAGGTAGCGCTTAAACGCGTCTTGAAAGTCATCGGTGGAGTAGCCTTTTTTCACCACATAACCATCCCGCACATTCTTTGATTTGATACCGTAGGGCCTGAGCATTTTGGCTAATGAGGTTTTCGTCATCGGCTTGCCGTGTTTCCATTCACACCAAGGGCGCTCCTCCAGACCAACAAGTTCGTCCACCAGTTCAGACGAAGTGATTTTGTCGAGTCGTTTTTCGGAGAAGATGATTTGAATATCAGCAAGGATCATCGGCCCTATGCCTTCGTCATCGCTCTCCTTGCTGCCCTCGATGGTTAGCATGGCGCTACGAGCAAGGGTAGGCCACTCACCCTCAAGGCAATCAGCAACAGCTAAAAGCGCCCACCAATTATCCTCTGCGCGATCATTGCCTACTTTGGGGATATTGGGCTCTGCTTGCTTTAGCGCCTCCATGTAGTCCAGTGCCCACCGTTGGCATTGACGGCGATTATCTTTAAATAAGTCGGCCATTTCTATGGGTAAACGTGTGACGTTTTCCCCTGGCATCTTGCGTCGAAGCGTAACCATTACCGAGCGGTCTTTGATTGTGTCAGGGGGTGTTTTAATCATGGCTATGGCCATGGGTGCCCAGGTACTGAATTGCTTGGGTTCGTGATCATCGCCTGTGCATCTTAGAACTGAGGCCCCGCTTCTTGTATGGCCAGAATTAATAATGCCACGCAGTTCCTCGTTGCTAGCAATGAAGGTGTCGCCCTCATCAATCAACAAACTAGGTTGCCAGTATTCAATGGATCGAAACAGCGTTGAGGGTGAAACGTTGGACGCCATTAGAGAGCGGTGAGCCATTGCCGCCAGCGTTTCCATGGTGGTAGTTTTGCCACATCGCTTTTCGGGCGATGACAGACACAGTTTGGGGAAAATACGGAAAGCATTAAAGCAATAGCTGCCTAGTGTCCATAGCGTTAGGGCAACATCACCCCCATCAGGCAAGACGGTATAACGATGAAAAGTGTTAATAATGGTCGATGCCAATACCTGCCCATCAACAGCATGCTCCCAAGGCTCTATGCCTTTTAACAGTTCATCGCTTCCTGTCTCGGTTTCGAGTTCAGTCTTACGCTGCTTAACCAATTTATCCAGCATTGAAACACGCTTAATACCCAAGGTTTCTGCACTGCTTTTTCTTTGACGTTCGTATTCCAATAAAGGTAGTTTTGCCAGTTCGTCAATGATCATGTCGTCGCTTTTTGTCTCAACCACTTCGACGGTTTTCTCTATCTCATTGGTTATATCAGTGTTCATGCTGTGGTTTCCTGTTCTGCCAGGTACACATCTAACCAATCAACGGATTTTGTACCGGGGGAAATAGAACCTGAGGGAAGAACTAGTTTTACTTTTCTGCCCTCACTGATTAAACGCTGGGCTAACTCCCTGCCTACTCGCTCACCGGTACCGCTAGCGTCTAAATCAGCCATGATATGAACTCTCTTAATAGAATTAGGTAGCTGGACCATTTTAAGGCCATGAGCACTCGCGCAAGCCCATACAGGGAAACCCGTGGACACATGAACCGCCAGCCCTGTTTCTATACCTTCGGTGAGGCATAAAACGTCATAGTTACCAGTAGCGGAAAGTTTGACGGCCCCGCCGTTGAGAGAGCCCAACAGTTTTTTAACTTTGGGGACAGGGGCCTTGTTTCCATCTTCGCTTAAGTATGTGCGGTGGATAGCTACTACATCACCATTTAAATCAGTGACAGCGGCAACCATGGTTGGAAACGATCCTATGCACACCGGCTTATCATCGGTAATTTGCCAATAAGCCAGGTTTGGAATAAACCGCAACGAAGAAGGAACTCTATCTTTAACCGCCGACAGTCCCCGGTTGTCCAGGTAGAGAGACATGGGCCGTTCGAAATGAACAGAGAGTGCCCATAGCTGGCTGGCTTTGTTCCGTTTTTTTTCAGCCTGGCGTATAGCTTCAACCGCTTCCTGTTGTTGTCGCTTCTCACGGACAAAAATGCGAGCCTGTCGCTGCTCTTCCGTTTCTTGGAAGTGGTCATCGGTGAACCGGTAACCACCCTGTAAGGCGTGGTGTATCAACGTGCCTATAGTAATGCCTGACTTTTTAAGTGACGCCCAAACAGCTCGGAAATCAGCAGCTTTATAGCTGTCTGCTTGTTGGCTCCAGGCATCACAAACTTCAAGCCCATCAGTTCCCAGTTCAGCCTTAATAGCTGCCAGAATTGATACCCATAACTCACGGTCGTGAGGATCGATATAACTCAACATGTTGCGCATTTGTTCAACTGTTATAGGCGGATGGTTCATGCTGCAACCTCTGTATTATACCGTAACGATTTTGAAGCCAGCTTTTAGGCTGATGACAGACGATGTGCAATCCATACCTCGGCAATACTTCTTTGTTCAGCTCTCCTAGTCTATTGGGGGGATAACCAACAGCACAGTTAGTTGCAAGTTGATGCGTCCAGGTATCATGGTGCGCCAACACGTAAGACAGCAAGCGATGTTTCTGTAGTGATAAACCGACATCAAGAACTAGCTGAACTCGATCACTAATGCTATCGGGTAACTCTGTGGTATTCTTATTTTCGGTATCTTTTGGGTTGCTCTTTGGGGTAGCCTTTCTTTTTTTCATGTTATGCCACTCCTTGTGCTAATTGCCGAATATCTTCAGCTTTCCAAACTGTAGTTTTTTCACCAAGCTTTATAGGCTTTGGGGCTATTCCACCGTTAACCCAGTTCCACCATGTACTTTTACTGACTGGAATAAATGCTGGGACAGGTGGAGTGGCTTTGGGATCGCCAACAATTTGTTTAAGACGAACCCACCCCTCTTGAGGGAAAGGTGGGGCTAGAGTTATTGTGTGTTTGGATTGGGTTGTATGTGTCATTGCTGCGCTCTATTGAATGGATTCATCCATAGGGCATGTCATGACCTTTTGAAAGGGAAGGTCTATATAATTTTAAAGTAAAATCAATGTGTTGTGAGACTTATTGCTCTAAAAGCATACAGGATGTCATGACATCTTACGGAGTGTCATGACATCCTGTAGGGGTTATTCTCGGTAGTTTGGATCGTTCTTCTTTAGGAAATTATCGGCGGCGTCGCGCTCGTTATCATAATCTCGCACATCGTTATAATCGCAAAACAAGGCTCGCTCCTTTGCTCTTTCGTTAGCGGCATCTCTTCTATCAATTAATTTAAATTTAGGCTTCCAGCCATCGGCTGAATTGAAGCTATAAAAGGGGTTGCCTTTAATACCTGTAAGTTCATGTAATGCGGTACGGAGTCGTTTCATCGTTTGAGAGTCCGGCTTTGTTGCCCTATTACCAGTTGGGAACTTCTTCCTCAGTAGGCAAAAGAGGGCGTTCCCTGCTTTATTAAGTTTTTGGTTTTTTTTATTAATCAAGCCTATGTCGTGTATGGCTTTATCACCAGATAACCCTTGCCCGTCTAGTTGGGAAAAGCCTATGCGATTATTAACATATAAAGCGATAGTTATTTCACACCATTTCGGGAGCGTGTTGTCTGTGCCCCCAGCCTCAATCAATTCAACTTTTGTAGAGATAACTGGTTCAGTTTCTTTATCTTGGCCAGGATTTTCAGTGCTAGTACTTACCTTGTCAGACACTTCGTTTTTAGTTGAGGCTGAGCGCTGTTGTTCATAGTCTTGGATGGAACGTATGGTGATGCGCGCCTGCTCAAGCGTGAAGAGGCCATTTTGTTTGAAATCGAAAGCAAAAAGGTGATCGCCACCCCTATTCATTAAATCGGCATAGAGCTCCGCATCCTCAGGGGTTAGCCTGCTGAAAGGCATAAGAGTGTCCATGCCGGGGAGCATGATCATAGTTACGGGGGCCGCCCTAAAAAATACGTTTTTCCAGCTATCGGGCTTGGCTTGACTGCTAATTTTTGTGCAAAACTTTGCTTTTTGTGCAGCGTCTAATCTTGGTTTAGTCCATCCTACAACCTCAAAAAGTTCATGCACCGTTTCCGTGTTATCAGGGGCGTAGCACCAGGGCCAGTCATTAATATTTACTTCACTAACACCTGTAAGATATTTTCCTACTGATTCCCGGCCAAGGCAGATGTAACCGGTAATCAAAGCTTCGCCAATCATTGTTAGCTTGCTGTTAACATAAGCGTAGGCCCAAAAGCGCCGTCCATCAGCCGGAAAAACTATTTCAAGTCTCCTGTTTCTGCAAAGGTCGAAAACAGCCTCGTGGGTTGCGCTGTGCTCTGCCCAGCGCCCCACTAATTCACTGATAGTTAAGATTGATCGCTCCAAAAACATCTAGCACCCCCAAAGTGCTGCCCTTGATATAAATTACAGCGCCAACCCGCAAAGGTGGCGAGCATTCGGGAGCTACCCTAGGCGCTGTTAAAGTACCCCGTTTTAGGGGCTATTAATTAGGTTTTCCAAATGATCCAGCAATAACATTTCCATTAGCAGCCTCTACTTTCAGACCATCCAGATAGTCAGCCCACCATTGCATCATTTTGACACGTTCATCCAGATAACGGGCATGATGGGTATATGCCGCCCTCACGCCATTGCGCTCCATATGTGAAAGCTGACGCTCTATGGCATCAGGATTAAAGCCCGTTTCATTAAGAATTGATGAAGCTGTTGCTCTAAAACCATGGGGAGTGGCTTTGCTTTTACCCGCTGTGCCACCATCATAGCCAAGACGAAAGATAGCTCTGCGCATTGTATTTTCAGACATAGGTACGGCTCGGCTTCGCTCAGAAGGAAATAGCCAATCATATTGGCCAGTGATTGGTTTTAGCTGATCAAGAATCGCAATACTCTGAGTTGTTAAGGGGACTATATGATCTGTCCCCATTTTCATCCGCTCACCCGGTATGCGCCACTGCTTAGACTCAAAATCAAATTCTTTCCAGCAGGCACCGCGCAATTCACCAGGCCGGACGAAGGTTAAAATCAACAGTTCAATTGCTAAGCGCGTTAACACACGACCCCGCTCATCATACTTAGCTAGCAAGTTGAGAAAGTCTGGAAGTTCCTCACGAGGGAGGGAGGCCCTGTGTTCAGTTTTGCGGTTTTTAAGAATGCCTTCCAGCTCTCTGGCAGGATTGTTAATGACACGGCCTGTCTGCACCGCATAAGTGCAGACTCGACGTATATCCTGTAATACACGCTGAGCAACATCTAGCGCACCCCGCCGCTCAATGCGCCTTACAACTGCTATTACATCTTGGGGGTGAATTTCAGATATTGGGCGATCACCCAAGATGGAAAATGAATTATCATCAAGCCTAGTCCAAACTCTATCAGCATGATCTTCCGTCCAAGTACCCTTCTGGTGCTCCCACCATTCCTTTGCCAGCACCTTAAATGTATTGCCATCATCAATCAGACCTTGGCGCTTCTCTCGTTTTTTTTCGACTGAAGGGTCAATACCTTCAGCAATCAGCGTTTTAGCCTCGCCCACTGCCTTGCGGGCATCTTTTAGCGATGCATCGGGGTATACCCCCAAAGCTAGAGTCTTTTGCTTGCCATTGAAGCGATATTTGAGCCGCCAGTACTTGGAGCCATTTGGCTTAATCAGCAGCCTTAAGCCCTTCTCATCACTTAACCAGGTATCTTTAGCTTGGGCTTTAGCCGCTTTAACTTGTACGTTTGTGAGTGGCATGGTGCTACAAATTCTTATGAGGGTGACTTGTAGCACCAAATGTAGCACCAGATAGCACCCGATAGCAATGGATTACTTTGGACGACCTTAGACACCAGATAAAGAAAAGGCCCCGTAAATTGGGGCCTTCGAGACTTTACTGGATGACTTTAGATTTCAATATGGTGCCGAGAGCGGGACTTGAACCCGCACGAGCATAGCTCACTACCCCCTCAAGATAGCGTGTCTACCAATTCCACCACCTCGGCAAAAGTCTTTTACATCTCAGGCCTTTTTATATCGCTGGTATATCAGAAGCAGCATCTCCTGCTCTCTCTATCCCCGGAATATCCAGGCCGCCCTGCTCCATTGCCCGCTCCAGGGCCGCCTCATCTAACTGAGGTATCTCGCCACTATCCGCTGGAACCTGCGGCATATCCTTGCTTTCGACCACAGCCGGGACCGGGATACCCACCTCACCAGCAATACCCGCCTTATTTTTGACGATAACTGCCAAACCAAAACTGGTGACAAAAAACAGCGCCACCAACCATGCAGTGGTCTTAGTCAACACATTGCCGCCGCCACCACTACCAAACAAAGTCTGCGAAGCACCTGCACCGAAAGATGCGCCCATATCGGCGCCTTTACCCTGTTGGAGCATAACCAGGCTCACGATGCCCAACGCAGCCAACACATTCACAATTAATATCAGTTGTTCCATGATCTTACCCATTCTCTTAAATTTAATAGCTCTTAAACTTAATAACTCAAATTAAACCGCTGCTCTGCAGATCGCAGCAAACTCAGCAACGTTTAGTGATGCACCGCCTACCAGCGCACCATCAATATCGGCTTTGGCAAACAGCTGGGCAGCATTATCCGCCTTCACACTACCGCCATACAAAATCTGTAACGCTTCTGCCAACACCGGATCAGCTTTCGCCAACACCTGGCGTATATGGGCATGCACTTCCTGAGCCTGCTCAGGTGTCGCCGTCTTACCCGTGCCTATAGCCCAAATCGGCTCATAGGCGACAACCGCTTCAGCAAAAGCACCCATGCCCACGGCATCAATGACCGCCTGAAGCTGCCGCTCAATCCAGTCCAGCGCCTCGCCAGAATTACGTTGCTGTAAACTTTCACCTACACACAGTATTGGTGTTAGTCCTACGCCCTGGGCAGCTGCAAATTTTGCCGCCACCTGTTGATCTGACTCAGCATACAGCAAGCGGCGCTCTGAATGTCCCACAATCGCAAACTGACAACCGGCTTCAGCCAACATAGGCGCTGCAATCTCACCCGTGTAGGCGCCTTCCGCTTGCTCACTTAGGTTTTGCGAGCCCCACTGAATCGCTGTACCACTCAAGGCATCAGCGACTTGAGAAATAAACAGATAGGGGGGACAAACCACAACCGCAGCTTGAATATCATCGTCCAGTTCAGCCTTAAGACCGACAACCAGATCGCTGACACTAGCCCTACAGCCATGCATTTTCCAGTTAGCTACTACCAAACTGCCGCGCATTCGATTTCCTACACTTTATCCAGAAAAGCCCCTAGAAGGCTGTCAAAAAGGCGGCCAATCTTACCCAAACTGCCTACAACATACAAGGTAACAGGTACAAGGCAACGCATCAGGATAGGTCTTCAGTAGTCCAGGAGCCACAGCACAACTCAGACAACCGCCTTTTCCACTACCATAGCTATATCGCTGGCGAGTGTTTTGACCAGTACAGAATCTTCTCCCTCTACCATAACTCGCACCACGGGTTCTGTGCCGGAAGGACGCAACAATACTCGACCACGACCATCAAGCTGTTGCTCCGCATCAAGGACAGCCTTTTCAATCTCGGGATTTTTATTAAGCCTGGTTTTATCCGCAATCGTCACATTGATCATTGTCTGTGGGAATTTTCTCATACCGGTCTTCACGTCATGGAGAGGTGCACCGCCATCAACCAGGGCAAACAGAATTTTTAGTGCAGCCACCAAACCATCACCGGTTGTAGTAACATCAGCACAAATAATATGCCCGGAATTTTCACCACCTAACTGCCAACCCCGAGATTTCATCATTTCAACCACATAGCGGTCACCAACATTGGATCTGGCAAAGGGAATTTCCAAATCTTTCAGGGCCAACTCAAAACCCAGATTCGACATCAGGGTACCCACCACGCCGGCACACATGCCAACAGTACGCACTTGATCCTGGGCGATAATAAACAACAGCTCGTCCCCATCGACTAACTCGCCGTTGCGATCCACAAACATCAAGCGATCACCATCGCCATCAAAGGCAATCCCCAGGTCAGCCTTCTCTTCCAGCACCTTCTGCTGCAAAGCCTGTGGCGCGGTGGACCCTACCTGTTCGTTGATGTTCAAGCCATCAGGATCGGCGCCCATAACGATTAATTCCGCACCCAATTCATCCAGCACTGCCGGCGCAACATAATAGGTAGCCCCATGGGCGCAATCGACTACTATTTTCAGCCCTCTCAGGCTAAAACCTGAAGGCACTGTACTTTTACAAAATTCAATATAACGCCCAGCGGCATCATTGATACGAACCACCTTGCCCAAATTGGCAGACTCAACGGTAGTCATGCACTCATCGAGCTGCCTTTCAATTTCCAGCTCAATAGCATCGGGCAGTTTGGTCCCTTCACTAGAGAAAAATTTGATGCCATTGTCGTGATAAGGGTTATGGGAAGCGCTTATCACAATGCCCGCCTGAGCATGAAAGGTTCGGGTAAGATAGGCAATCGCCGGTGTCGGCATGGGACCCAACATACAGACATCAACACCGGCAGCCACTAATCCGGCCTCTAGTGCAGACTCAAACATATAACCGGAAATACGGGTGTCCTTACCAATAATCAGTTTGCTGCGCCCGGATTTGGCAAAAACCTTACCGGCAGCCCAGCCGAGCTTTAATACAAATTCGGGATTGATGGAACCTGCACCAACGCGGCCTCGAATACCATCAGTACCAAAATACTTTCGCGACATCTCTACTAGCCCCCCATTCTTTCCATCTATTTATTGAGTTATTTATCTACTGCTACTTATTGAGTTATTTATCTACTGGATAGTTGTTCTCGTTTTACTGCAATGCAGAGTTTCACTGCATCAACGGTTTGAGCAACATCGTGAGCTCGAATAATAGACGCCCCACGATCTGCCGCCAGTACCGCCAGAGCAAGACTTCCAACCAGACGTTGATCAAGCTCGCATTCCAGCACCCTGCCAATAAGTGACTTACGGGACAAACCCACTAAAACCGGGAAACCCAATTTAAGCATTGCCGGCAATCGGTTCAGCAACGCCAGATTGTGCTCTACCCGCTTGCCAAAACCAAAACCTGGATCTAGCAGGATCTTCGATTGATCAATACCTGCAGCGATACAATGCTTGGCTCTATCCAGCAAATAATCACCCACTTCGATAATCACTTGCTGGTAGCTTGGCGCATGCTGCATAGTTTCGGGTCGCCCTTGCATATGCACCAAACAGACGGGCAAACCCGTTTGCACAGCGGCAGTCAACGCACCGGGGCACTCCAGAGCACGCACATCGTTAAGTAATCCGGCGCCGATCTCAGCCGCCGCCAACATCAATTCAGGCCTACTGGTGTCCACAGAGATAATGGTCTCGAAGCGGCTATTAATAGCCTCAACCACGGGTAATACCCGATCCATTTCCTCCTGCAAAGACACAGGCTCAGCGCCCGGTCGAGTGGACTCACCGCCAACATCGACAATCGCCGCCCCTTCCTCCAACATATGTTCAGTATGTACCAGCGCCTTATCCAGGCTGAGCCACCCCTGCTCATGAAGGGCTCCACCATCGGAAAAAGAATCGGGGGTCACATTAAGCACCCCCATAATCTGGGGATAAGAAAGATCTAACAGCCGCCCACCACACTGTAGTAAAGCGCTGCTTATTTTGATGGCTGACCCTACTGAGGTGTCGACTGAAGTATCGACTGAGGTGCCAACTGAAGTGTCGATTGACGTATCAGCCATAGGCTAACAAACCCAGACTTAATGCTCGCCGGCGGGGCCGCCGATCGGGCCATCTTGAGGCTTGGACCGCTGCTCAGTAGATTCAGCTTTTTGACCACCACCAGAAGGGCTGTCGTCATGCCAATCTGCAGGGGCACTGGGCTTTTGACCACTCATAATTTCATCGATTTGCGCGGCGTCGATGGTCTCATAAGTCATCAGGGCGTCAGCCATCATATCCAGCTTATCATGGTTTTGTTCTAGGATTTGCTGGGCACAGGTGTAACACTCATCGATGATACGGCGCACCTCCTGATCAATATGCTTTGCTGTTTCACCGGAAATACTCTTGGGCTGCATACCGATTGAGCGCCCCAAAAAGACCTCTTCCTGTGAGTCGTCGTACATCAATGGGCCCATTTTTTCCGATAACCCCCACTTAGTCACCATATTGCGAGCAATCTCACTGGCACGCTGAATATCATTGGACGCACCGGTGGTAACGCCATCCGACCCCAGCGTCATCTCCTCCGCAATGCGGCCTCCGTAGAGCGAACAAATTTGGCTGAGGATATGACGACGGCTATGACTATAGCGGTCTTCTTCTGGCAAGAACATGGTGATACCTAGCGCTCGACCACGAGGAATAATACTGACTTTATAAACCGGATCATGCTCGGGAGCGAGACGACCGACAATAGCGTGGCCCGCTTCATGATAAGCGGTATTGCGTTTCTCATCCTCTGACATCACCATCGATTTGCGCTCAGCGCCCATCATAATTTTGTCTTTGGCCAGCTCGAACTGCTCCATATCCACAGTACGCACATTAGCACGAGCAGCGAATAAGGCCGCTTCGTTAACTAAATTCGCCAAGTCAGCTCCTGAAAAACCAGGTGTGCCACGGGCTATCACAGAAGGATTGACGCTGTCACCTAGAGGTACTTTGCGCATATGCACTTTAAGGATTTGCTCACGACCACGTATATCTGGCAAACCAACCACCACCTGACGGTCAAAACGGCCAGGGCGTAATAACGCAGGATCCAACACATCAGGACGGTTAGTCGCGGCAATAACTATTACACCATCATTGGCCTCAAAACCATCCATCTCAACCAACAACTGGTTCAGCGTCTGCTCACGCTCATCGTGACCACCGCCGAGACCAGCACCACGGTGGCGACCTACTGCATCAATCTCATCAATAAAGATAATACAAGGGGATTGCTTCTTCGCCTGCTCGAACATATCGCGCACACGGGATGCGCCGACACCCACAAACATTTCCACAAAGTCGGAACCGGAGATCGAAAAGAAGGGGACTTTAGCTTCGCCGGCAATCGCCTTGGCCAACAGGGTTTTTCCGGTACCGGGCTGCCCCACCATCAATACACCCTGGGGGATGCGACCACCCAGTCGCTGGAATTTACCAGGGTCGCTCAAAAACTCTACTAGTTCCTGCACCTCCTCTTTTGCTTCATCCACACCGGCAACATCGGCAAAAGTGGTTTTGATTTGGTCTTCACCTAACAGGCGAGCTTTACTCTTGCCAAAAGCCATAGGACCACCCCGGCCACCACCTCCGCCCTGCATCTGACGCATAAAGAACATAAAAACGGCAATAATAATAAGAATGGGAAAACAGGCCACTAGCAACTGAGTCCACAGGCTTTGTTGTTCAGGCCTGCGACCTTCAATCTGCACCCGATGATCGATCAGATCATCGATCAGTTTGGGATCATCCACCATGGGACGAACGGTTTCAAAGGAGGAGTTGTCGTTACGAGTGCCGGTGATAATAAGACCATCAATCAACACACGATTGACTCGGTCCTGCTGGACCTCTTCAATAAATTCGGAGTAGTTGAGTACCTCCTTATTGGGCTGCACACTAAAATTATTAAACACCGATAACAGGACTGCAGCTATTACCAGCCACAATAATAAATTCTTCGCCATGTCGTTCAAAAGACAATTCCTCTACAACTTACTTTGATTATCGAAACACTGCTTATATAAGGCTTACAACAACAGAGATCGACCTGCGAGATTCTTTATTTAGCTGCGATTGCCAGAGAACCTCTCATTAATAACTTTACTACAGATTCCCCAAACCCTCCATGAGTAGAAATCCATAGTTATCACCTTTATAAAGTTATGTTCTTAAAGGCTTAATTCTTAAAACCCTTACCTAATTGGTAAATTTCGCGAGAACGGGAGCGAGAAGCTGCGGGTTTCCGGGACTGCACCTTGGCAAAACTACTACGCATATCCTGCAACAACTGATCAAAACCCTCACCCTGAAATACTTTGGCAACAAAAGTGCCGCCAGGTTTCAACACTTGGCGGGCCATATTCAGTGCCAGCTCCACTAAATACATGGATTGCGGCTGATCCACCGCGGCCACACCTGACATATTGGGGGCCATATCGGAAATTACAAGGTCCACCGGCCTGTCACCTAATAATTCCATAATAGAATCAAAGACTTCCTGCTCGGTGAAATCCCCTTTGATAAAATCCACACCAGCCAAACTATCCATAGGAAGAATATCGGAAGCCACTACTCGCCCCCTACCCCCGACTAATTCAGCAGCCACCTGAGACCAGCCTCCGGGGGCACTACCCAAATCCAACACTGTCATACTGGGTTTAATTAACCTATCTTTTTCATTTAATTCCAACAATTTATAACAGGCACGAGAACGATAACCTTCCCGTTGGGCACGCTGCACATAACTATCATCAAAATGTTCTTTCAACCAGCGCTTGCTGGTACTGCCTTTCTTTGCCATGAACTACCTATAATAACACCTCAATCTAGGAGGTTTTGCTATAAAAAAAGCTGGTCTATATAATATGCGCGCCTTTTTACCAGATATATACCCAAAGCGATTGAAATTTAGGTTTTAGAGTGCGTCCCTTGTTTATCTATGGAAAGTTATCTATGGAAAGTTGTCTATGGCAAGTTGTTTATGGCAAGGCGTTTGAACGCAGGAAACTGTCAATATTTCACGTTCAAACTGTCAAGTTCAAGCTTTCAAGTTCAAACAACGCAGCCATGGGCAAAAAGGGGGTGTGACGTGCATGGATGCACTAATGCCGCAGGCGCATGAATGTGCAGGAGCGGCCTATAACACCTAAATTTCAATCGCTTTGGGTATAGATGTATGTTTAGAATAACTCAATATCAGAACCGACAACATTCCGCTCAGCCATTTGTAATTTTTTCACTTGCTGGATTTCGGCAGCCCTCACAGCTTGTTGCCTTGTTTCTTCCATTTTTCTTATCAGCACTTCAAAGTGTTCGTCGATATGAAGCCCCTCTGAAAAAACCTGGTTAGACTGGCTCACACAGCGCCCCACAACGTTCAGTACGTACTCCTCCTGCTCTTCATTAAGCATTAGAGTAGGAATTTTACATTCGATATTCTCTGCCATAGACTCGACAACATCGACAATTTTTAACATAACCGAATGAAAATCTGCCTCGATTCCCTTCATTACAAACGTAACACCCTCTGATAACTGCTCCAGCGTTTCTTTTTCTTTTTGCAATTGCTGATGCTCATCTAGCGCAATAACCCGGGCATCCAAACCCTGCAACAAAGTAAACGTATTGTCCTTGATCATGCCATACAGATTTTCATCCTCCGGCATATTGCGGATCAATACCGACACCGTGCCATAATTCACCACACAGCGCTGGCCAAAATCAAAGTAACGACCGTGGTTCTGTAACTTACTCAGCAATTCCGATTCCAGCACCCGCTCCATACCATTGGCCTCCATATTGCGAACACCAAACTCACTACGCATTTGCAAACTGCAATTAAGACCGTATTCATTAACCGTCTGAAAAAATACTTGACCCAGCTGATTCAGATCATCACAGCTATGGGTTCTCAGCAGGAACCGAATATTCTGACCGAGATTGCTGGACTCTTTCATTGCCGAAAATGCCGCATCATTCGCTTGCTGAATAACACTTTTTAACTGCATGTTCGCAATCTGATGATAGACTTCACCCATCATACGAGTACTGATTTCATCGAGCGGCTGATGAATATTGATAACGTCACTAAAACCGATTTCTAGCGCATCAATTTTATTGGCAAAGCTAATCTCATTATCGACAATCAAGACAACTGGAATGCCCAGTGGTGCAAAATAGTTTTTGACCTCATTGTAGAAAACATCATCCCAATTAGGATGACTGACTTGGTCAATCACCAGCAGGTGGATTAAATCAATGCCATCAGCAGTAATAATATCCTGAAAGGATGAGCTCACAATGGGTGTAAACAACTCCCTATCACAGAAGGTAAGCTCATTCTCTGCAGCATCGCTAATAATGCCTATCGTATACTTCTGCATTCCTTGCTCCTTTATAAACAAAATCCATAGCAGTTAGTACGGCCTTATATAATTAAGCAGTAAAAATTAGGGTATTTCTTTGCGACGCCTTGTTTGTTGATTGAGCATGAGCATCTAAATAAGCAATCCGTTATACGTCATTCTCCATGAGTAATTTCCTTACATTAGTCCAGCAACCAGATCCTATCAAGCACCCATAATCAAAAGTAATTAAGGGATCATCACGCTGGCCATTTCTTACCGTTATCGCCCAAACCAGGAGGACTGGTCAATCCGGTGGTACCCAAGTTATAAATAATTTTCAGAAGTAAATCACTGTTATATTGTTTGGTCATAACGGTATTGGTGACACTATTATAAAGTGATCGCTGTGAAGCCTCTGGAAGCGTTTGCTTTCAAAACTCGCCTATGAACTTGGTATGAAATCTGATTAGCTGGAGGGAACACAGCAAGTCAATACTCTAGGGAACCTCTGAATAAGTGTCATTCTGAGACTCCCCAGGATAATGGTTGCCAGGATTGTGGAAAATCAATTGTGGCCAATCGCTTTGACCGAGGTGGTGATGAACCCGGATTCGGCTTAAGCAGGCATAGGGGACGTCAATGCGAGAAAGTGAAGTCAATGGTGTTTGCATAATATTACTTAGCAGGGCGCGGATCACGCCGCCGTGACAGATTAATAAAATATGTTTGCCGCAGTGTTGCTGTAAAATACCCTGCCAGGCTGTGTTAATACGGGATGAAAATGCCTGAAAAGTTTCACCATTAGGTGGGCGGTACTTATGGGGTTCTATCCAGATTTTGCTAAATAACTCCGCATCTTCTGCCTTGAGTTCGTCAAAAGAGCGACCATCCCAATCGCCAAAATCTATTTCAAGAAAACCTTCGTGCACATTAATTGGCGACCGATGTTGTTCAGCAAGGTTGTTAGCAAATTGTGCGCAACGCTGTAGGGGGGACGTAATTATCTGTTGCCAGGGAAATTCCGGGTTGATATACGGTGCCACACGATCTTGCATTTGTTGATAGCCGTTTTCAGATAGCGGCACATCAATACGACCGCGTAAAATATCATCGGCCTGGGTTTGGCCATGGCGTAATAAATCGATAGTGGTGACGGGGTTGGATGACATGCTTAAACGAATTCTCCTGCAACTATACCCAAAGCGATTGAAATTTAGGTTTTAGAGTGCGTCCCTTGTTTATCTATGGAAAGTTATCTATGGAAAGTTGTTTATGGCAAGTTGTTCATGGCAAGGCGTTTGAACGCAGGAAACTGCCAATATTTCAAGTTCAAACAACGCAGCCATGGGCATATATGGATCTCGATCCACCCCACTTTGCGGTACTCACGTTAGCACTTTCAAACGTTGCCATCTCATTATGCAGTGCACAGGCCAGTCGTAACAAGGGTACAGCACAAGCGGCCCCACTGGCCTCGCCCAGGCGCATTTGCAGTTGTAGCAAGGGTGTTATATTTAATGCTTCAATAACCCAGCTATGCCCAGGTTCTGCCGATTGATGCCCCAGAATCAGCCAGGAGTGAATATCCGGACGGATGCGTAACGCAGTTAATGCGGCAACGGAAGCAATAAAACCGTCAACTAGGACTGCGACGCCGATTTGTGCACAGCGAATATAAGCGCCCACTAACGCCGCAATTTCAAAACCACCCACATGGCGCAAGCAGTTTATGGGGTCCTGGGCGCTATCTTCAGTGTTTAAATCATGCAGCGCCAAGGATTGTTCAATCACTTGCTGCTTATGCAGCTGCTCTGCTGAATTGATACCCGTACCAGGGCCGGTTAGACGTCTTGTGGGTTGTTGAAGTAGAGCGCAGGCAAGCGCCGTCGCTGAGGTGGTATTGGCAATACCCATATCCCCGCCAATAAATAAATCACTAGCCTGGGCTTTAGCGTCATCCGCATGTTGTTTACCAACATCTAACGCTTGTTGCAGTTGTGATTCAGTCATTGCGGGCTGTTGACTAAAGTTATTGGTGCCTGCTCCCAACCGGTTTGATTCAACCCCATCAATGGCCTCAAGCTCGTTAACTGTGCCCAAATTGCAAACGCGTAGCTGCGCATTTAATTGTCTGGCGAGCACGGCAATGGCGGCACCACCACTAGAAAAGTTGCGCACCATCTCTGCGGTGACCACCTGGGGGAAAGCGGAGACATTTTCCGCCGCAATACCATGGTCCGCAGCAAAAATACTGATCGCGATACGCTCGATAGCTGGAGTCTCTCGCTGCTGCAAACTGGCTAATTGAATAGCCAACTGCTCTAACTGACCCAGAGATCCTGGCGGCTTGGTTAATTGCAGTTGTCTGCTCTCGGCGATAAGTCTCGATTGTAGACAGGGTTGTTGAGCCGTTTGATCCAACCAGTTCATAGTGGCTCTCCTTGTGACGCTTTACTGTTAAACTTTTCACCTCTCAGGGCTCTACCTTTCAGGACAAGAGGTAACCCGGCGGCGGTTAGGATGACACGGCCACACACCACCGCGAGAGATTGATGCAAAAAACCGCTTTCATCCACAAAGCGGCGGTTGATTTCACCCATGGGGACAATACCAGAGCCGATTTCATTACCTACCAAAATAATATCACCGGGCACTTCAACGATGACATCCAGCAACGCCTGGCGTTGTTGTGGCCACAGATTATTGTCGTCGTGACATAAACAATTGGTCAGCCACAAGGTCAGGCAATCGACCAGCAGACAACGATCTTCCGCCGCCTGTTGCTGTACTGCTTGTGCAAGGTGCAATGGGGATTCTATGGTTTGCCAATGGTTGGGGCGCCGCTGTTGGTGGTGTTGAATACGGCGATCCATTTCACAATCGTTATTGGTGATATCCGCCGTTGCAATATAGATAACTGTTTTTTCACTACTCTGCGCCAATTGCTCAGCCAATGAACTTTTGCCGGAGCGGGCACCGCCGAGGATAAGTTGTTTCATAGTCAACAGACAATATAGGATGAATAAAAGCTGCTGAGTATAATCGACTCACCCATAACAATCATTAGCGGCTTGTGGCTATTATGATAAACTGCCTGCTAACACCCCTTTAGACTGTAGTCTTAGCTTGTGAGGAAACTTCTATGCCAACCTTCGATATCGTTTCTGAAGTCGATACCCATGAATTCACCAACGCCATTGATCAGGCCGGCCGTATTATCGATACCCGTTTTGATTTCAAGGGTGTGGACGCAAAATTTGAACGCAATGATCTAACAGTTACCCTTTTTGCAGAAGCGGATTTTCAAATAACCCAAATGGAAGATATGCTGCGCTCTGCACTGATCAAATGCAAAATTGACCCATTGGCAATGAGCTTGGGCGATATTGAAACCGCTGGTAAACAAGTGAAAGTTTTGGTCACTATGCAGAATGGTTTGGAACAACCCTTAGCCAGGAAGATCGTTAAATTGATCAAAGATAAAAAAATGAAAGTACAGGCGCAAATTCAGGGTGATCAGGTGCGGGTAACCGGTAAAAAACGTGACGATTTGCAACAAATAATGGGTTTGCTGCGCGAAGAGGATTTGGATCAGCCGCTGCAGTTCAATAATTTTAGGGATTAAGGGCGGCGAAGAGCGAGAAGGATGGGCCGTCATTAAGCCATTGTTAGATCTAGGCTAAGTTGTATAAGTCCAGACTTGATCTTGCAGCTCATGAAATAAGTTTAAACCTAGCCTGGCGTGTGGTTCTGCATTTTCCAAAAAGCCAACCTTAATAAATCCGGATAATGCATGAAATAATGTTGGTCGTAACACCTAAATAAGCTGTGCATTTTTTGCATCGGCTTGATTTTTTGGTTAGCGACGACCCTCAAGTTTTTGTTTAATCCCAGATGGTTTATTTCTCACCGGCAGTATAGCAATAACATACGCCACAGATTCTGACACTTCGTAGTAAATTGCATACGGAAATCGACGAGATAAAAGCCTTAGCAGGCCAAAAAAGCGTTGGTGTACACCAGCATATAATATCAATGACTCAATATCTGAAAGAATGCTGTCCCAAAAATATTCGCCTAGACCAGCGGCTTGCGACTCATAAAATTCCCGGCCACCAACCATATCATTGGCAGCATCTTCTAACACAACAATATCTTTAATGTCTTCCACGATAATATTTTTTTAGCTGATCAAGGGAAATGAATTTGGCTTCTCCATTTTCAATTTTTGCTTTACGGTCAGCTAAAATGCCTTTATGCCAATCTGGAGATTCAATTGCCGCACCCTCATTCAGAAACGTACTCCATAGAATCTCCATAGCTTTTAGCCTTTCGTTGACACTCATGTTTTTAATCTCATTTTCTTTCATAAGTTACCTCATTGTTCAAATGTACAAAATCGCTAACAGTGTGATAGTACGGACCCTTGGGTCGAATGGTACTTACTTAAGGCTATAACTGAGGAGCTTAGAACCCACTGTTCGCAATGCAAGGCCCATTATCGCCCACTATCGCCCACTATCGATTGAAACCCCACGCCCTTTAGCGGACCTTGCATTGCGAACAGCTACTCCGGTGCTACCTGGATACTGCACAGTCTAGCCACCCTCGGTAGTCTAAGCCCTCACCAGGGCGTGGGGTTCCAACCGAGTGAGGGCTTAGACTACCGAGGGTGGCGGCAGAATACTACCATCGCAAGCCGTTAACAGCGCTGCCCTTAAGTCAGTGCCATTCGACTCTTCGGTCCGTTATATACATGCAGGCTAATCTCAGTAAAATGGTCCCTTTCCCTTTCTATTCAACCAGTTAATTAACAAAAGGAGCGACCCTTATGGGGGAAATATACAGACCCCGAATAATCCACCCAAGCTTTTTGAGAAAATGCGGAATGAAATCCGTCGCCAGCATTACAACCGCAACACAGAAAAAACCTATGTGGACTGGGTTAAGCAGTCTATCTATTTCCATAACTTGCAACACCCCAAGGATCTCAGCAACACTCATATTGAACAATTTTTGACCCACTTGGCCACGACCAAGAGTACAACCAGCGCCACTCAAGCCCTGGCCCTCAATTCACTAGATTTTCTCTATTAAGCAAGTATTGAAACAGGATGTCGGCGAACTCGACTATTTGCGGAACGTCCGGCGAGTCAAGAACATTCCAACTGTGCTTAGCAAGGACGAGGTGTCTCAGTTATTTCAACAAATACATGGCATCACGAAAATCATGGCAGAAGCCAATCAAATTTGGGCTTTCGCCCAGTCTACCCACTCAATAATAAACGTTGTTTAGTTTCTAAGTATTCTTAGTCCAGCGAAACAAGCCAGCAGCCAAACCAATACAGATGATGGTTAACGCCACCAACCAAATCAGGTGATAACTGACTTCAAGCAGGGTGGCGCCATCAATCATCACCGTCCGTGCTGCTTTGACGATATGGGTAAGGGGCATTAAATTCGCTAGTGTTTGCAACCATAGTGGTGAGTTATCCAGGCTGAACCAGACTTCCGATAAAAACAGCATCGGCCAGGTGGCTACGTTGAGTAATCCCCCGGCGAGTTCTTCATTGGCAGTGCGGCAAGAAATTAACAGACTTACTGAAATCATTGATAGTCCGCCCAACACTGTAATCAATAACAGATTGAAATAACTACCCAGTACAATTAAATCCAAAAACAGCTTACAACCAATAAATATTAAGCCATTGACCAGCACTACTATTACCAAGCGTGAAGCCAGCTGAGCGCTTAAAAACTGTATGGCGCTAACCGGTGTGGCTTGCAAGCGTTTTAATACACCGTTTTGTCGGTAGCGAACGATAACATAGCCGACCCCGAATAAAGCGCCGAACATTAAATTCATTCCCAATACGCCAGGTATCACCCAATCCACATAGCGCACTTTACGGCCACTGACTAGCTGTTTTGCAAAGTTGTGGTGGCTGGCTAAAAATAATTGTTCGGCGGCTTTACTGCTAGTGGATTCGGTATTGATCCAATAGCGTTTGGCGCTTGATTGTTGGGCTCTTGATTGTTGGGTGCTTGGCTGCTGGGGCTGCTGGCTGACGCCTGCATCGATGCTAATTAATAAATCCAGCTGATGATACTTTATGCGCTGTAGCGCTTTGGACAGATCGTCGAATTCAACGGTTTTAATATAGGGTTGTTGCAGTAGTTCAATAGGGTCAAAGCTTGCAGTTTCACCGTGGATACCAATTTTAAAGACGGCGTTATCCGGAGTGGAGAAGGCCACAGCGCAGCCAATAATCACCAACAACGGAAAAATAAAGGCCCAGGCGAGGGAGCCTTTATCGCGGTAATACTCGATATTTCTAGCTTTAAAAATAGCAAAAAATGCTTTCATATTTCTCTCGTAAATCATGCTAAGTGCAGTGAAGGACCTCATGCAGTAAATTTTAGATGCTTCGCTTTGCTCGGAATGACAGGGTTCTGTTATTCTCGCAATTGATGCCCGGTCAGCTTAATAAATAAATCTTCCAAGGTAGGATTGCGCACCCGCAGGGAGGATAAATCCACCTGCTGCGCGATTAATTCCTGTAGCGATTGTTCAACGGAGGTGGTGATAATTTCCAGCTGGCCATTGCTTTGTTCAACTTCGCCACTGAGTTGGCTGCTATCAAAACCACCCAGTTCAGAACCGCTTGGGGGCTGGTCGATACATACTCGTTTATGGGGTAGGTGCTTATCCAGCAAGTCCTGTGGTGAGCCCTGATCAATAATTCTGCCATGATCCATAATAATTAATTCATCGCAGAGCAGTTCTGCCTCGTACATATAGTGAGTAGTCAGCACAATGGTTTTGCCCTGCACTTTAATTGAGGTGATCAGTTCCCAGAACTTGCGTCGCGATTGGGGGTCAAGGCCGGTGGTGGGTTCATCGAGAAAGAGAATCACCGGATCGTTTATCAGCGCCAACGCCAACAACAGTCGCTGCTTTTGACCGCCGGAAAGTTTGTTGGCTTCGCGATCAACAAACTCGCCCAGCTCACAGAGGTCTACTAGTTCTTCAATGGATACGGGCCGCTTATACAAATCACTGAACAACAGCATTACCTCCCGAACCGATAAATAGCCCTGTAAGGCGGTGGATTGAAACTGGATACCTGTCTCTTGCGAAAAGCTTTTATCTCGCGGCAGCCCTTTATAAAGAATCTCTCCAGCGGAGGGGGTGATAATGCCCTCGATCATTTCAATTGTAGTGGTTTTACCGGCGCCATTGGGGCCCAGCAAACCGAAGCAAATACCGGAGCGAATACCGAAACTAACACCATCCACCGCTTTCACATCGCGGTAATGTTTGCAAAGATGGCTGACTTGAAGCAGATAATCCATAATGTGTCCGTGCGACAACAAACAAGCTTGTCATTGTGTCAAAATATGGCGGCAACACAACAATAAATTGAATACATAGGTAATTCCTTGGTGAGCATCAATAATGACTGATAAAAAGGCCATGAGTTGGATGGACGCTTTATCCATTTATAGCCAACGCCCGGTTATAGGTATGGTTTTTTTAGGGTTTTCAGCAGGCTTGCCCTTTTTATTGGTCTTTTCTACCCTAAGCGCCTGGTTAACTGAAGCCGGAGTAACTCGTAGCGCCATTGGCTTTTTTGCATGGGTGGGTATTACTTATTCGATTAAGGTGTTGTGGGCTCCTGTTGTTGACCGCATCGCATTACCCTTTTTAGACAAGTGGCTAGGCCAACGTAGAAGCTGGATTCTTTTAGGACAGATCGGCATTGCAGCCGGTTTAGTCGCCATGTCATTGGTAAACCCGGCAGAACAACTACTGTGGGTTGCGGTATTCGCTCTAATAGTGGCCTTTTCGTCTTCAACTCAAGATATTGCTATTGATGCCTACCGGATAGAAGCCGCAGTTGATGAATATCAAGGAGCAATGTCCGCCGCCTATATATTGGGTTATCGTGTGGCATTACTAGCTGCCGGGGCTGGAGCCTTGTTTATCGCTGAAGATTACAACTGGGCAGTAAGTTATCAAGTGATGGCTGCGTGTATGATCGTTGGAATAACGGCTGTTCTCTACTTGAAAGAGCCCAAACATGTTAAAGATCACTTTGCCATGCACGTTGAAAGTGATCTGGTCACTGACTTATTAGGTGCTGATGTTAACTTTGATCAACAAAGCAGAATCAAACAGTGGTTATTGGTTTCTGTCGTTTGTCCTTTTGTTGAGTTTTTCAAACGCAATGGCCAATTCGCTCTAGTCATTTTATTATTTATTTCCGTATTTCGATTGAGCGATATCACCATGGGTATTATGGCTAACCCGTTTTATTTGGATATGGGGTATAGCAAATCTGAAATCGCCAGCATCGCTAAAGTCTTTGGTTTTTTTATGACCATACTCGGCTCTGCGTTTTGTGGTGTGCTGGTTGTGAAGTGGGGGATTTATCGACCTCTGCTTTTAGGCGCGGTATTAGTTGCCTCAACTAATTTATTATTTGCTTTATTGGCCTCTATTGGAAAGCCAGATCTTACATGGCTGGCTTTAGTTATCAGCGCCGATAACCTAAGTGGGGGTATATCTAGTACGGCTTTTGTTGCTTATTTGTCGAGCCTAACCAGTCGATCCTATACGGCGACGCAATATGCCTTGTTTAGCTCGTTAATGACCTTACCGGGTAAATTTATCAGTGGGTTTTCGGGTGTGGTTGTTGATAGCAGTAGTTATGAAGTGTTTTTTGTCATTGCGTCCGGTGTTGGGTTACCAGCGATAGTGTTGGTATTGGTTGTGATGCGTCGAGATGGGAGAGAGGTTAGGTAGTTTATTAAAGTCAAGGGCTTTGCCCCCAAATGTGCGGAACACTAGCGGCTCTCCCCTCATTGAATGCCAAGGTCCAAAGTTAAAATTAAAGCCGTTTTTAGTGGGCCAAAAAATGACTGTATCTGTAATAGAGAGAAACAACTATGAGCCACTTACCCTGCGAAATCATTGAAACCCAATCTACTGTCAATGCCTCAGTGATCTGGCTGCATGGCCTGGGAGCCAGCGGTCACGATTTTGTCCCTATCGTTCCCCAACTGCAGTTACCCGAAAAGATGGCCATTCGCTTTGTATTTCCACAGGCACCTTCTATACCGATTACCATTAACAACGGCATGATCATGCCGGGTTGGTATGATATTTTGGCTATGGACATGGAGAGAGAAATTAATCCCGGTCAAATTATGGCTTCGGCTGATGCTATTACCGCATTAGTTGAACGTGAAATATCAACGGGTATTCCAAGTAATCGCATTGTATTGGCGGGCTTCTCTCAAGGCGGGGCAGTTACCTATCAGGCCGCATTAAGCTACAACAAACCACTGGCTGGTTTAATGACAATGTCTTCCTATTTTGCCACCCACAAAACGATTGTGCCTGCCGAAGCTAACCAGTCGATACCTATCCATCTTTTTCACGGTACACATGACCCGATGGTTCCCGAAGCAATGGGTAAACATGCGTTGGAAGTACTTAAGTTACTAGGGTACGACCCAACATATAAGACCTATCCAATGGCGCATGAGGTTCACCCTCGAGAAATTCAGGATATCTCTGAATGGCTACAGCAGGTTTTAGCTTGAAGTTAGATTTTTAAAAAAGTTAGAACTGGCCCGAATGATACTTACTAAGGGCTATAACTGAGGCGCTTTGAACCCGCTGTTCGCAATGCAAGGCCCACTATCGACCATTATCGATTGAAACCCCACGCCCTTAAGCGGGCCTTGCATTGCGAACAGCTACTCCGGTGGCACTCGGATACTGCACAATCTAGCCACCCTCGGTAGTCTAACCCCTCACCAGGGCGTGGGGTTCCAACCGAGTGAGGGGTTAGACTACCGAGGGTGGCGGCGGGATACTACCATCGCAAGCTGTTAACAGCGCTACCCTTAAGTAAGCGCTATTCAGAACTAACCCCGTAGATGTGCAGTAATGATTATCAGAGATAATTTTCGTTAATCTTAGTTGATCGTTTTATTAACTATAATCCATCTCTACCCAAGTTTCGCCGACCATCCAGGCAGAAAGAAAACAGAGGGTGTGTATGCCAATACTCAATCTCGATGATATTGATCTGTACTATGAAATAGTGGGTGATGGAGAGCCTTTGCTATTCATTCACGGATTAGGCTCCAGTTGCCGAGATTGGGAGCAGCAAGTCAGTTTTTTTGCTAACCGCTACAAGGTGATTGTTTTCGATGTGCGCGGTCATGGCAAATCAAATAAGCCTCCTGGTCCGTATAGCATACCGCTGTTTGCAACCGATACAGTAAAGATGTTGAAGGCGCTCGGGATCAGTTCAGCCCATATAGTGGGCATCTCGATGGGGGGAATGATCGCCTTTCAGTTGGCAGTAAGCCAGCCTGAGGTGGTGAGGAGTCTGGTGATTGTCAACAGCAGTCCTGAGTTTATCGTACAGACGCTGAAACTGCGGATGCAGGTTTGGCAACGGTTCTTGATCGTGCGGCTATTGGGAATGCGAAAGATCGGCAAGGTATTAAGCAAACGGCTTTTTCCTAAGGCGGAGCAGGAGGAATTGAGGGCGGTGTTTGTAGAGCGCTGGGCGGAGAATGACGCAAAGGCGTACCGAGAGGCGATGGCAGCGATAATCGGTTGGAGTGTCGCTGATCGAATTGACGATATTGGCTGTCCGACACTGATGATAGCAGCGGACGGAGATTATACTCCGGTGGTGGTGAAGGAAGCCTATGTTGAGCGGATGGCAAAGGCAAAATTGGTGGTGATCGAAGACTCAAAGCATGCCCTGCCATTGGAAAAGCCAAAGGAATTCAATGTAGTGCTAGAAGGCTTTCTTGCGGAGCAAGGCTGAACCTGGAAACCACAGCGAACTTATCGGCACCGTACAACCAAGGCGAACCAAATCCGAGGCTTAGTTACAGAGTATGGCTGGTAGCGCCGCCGCACATGAAATATTGGCACGAAGCTATTCCCTAAAATTGGGGTCAGATGAACATTTCATTAATCAACAATTCTACCCCTTCTTTTTAGGTCGTCCCGCCTTCCTGGGTGTTTACCCGGCGGCCGTGCAATAACTCAACCTCATCTTTAAACTGCTCACTCCCTAATGCCAACCCTTTATTAACTGCACCGCGTATCTCAGTCAAAATATCTTCACCGAGGGATTGTTTAAACAAGGC
>JAZFYA010000152.1:0-3356 GCA_036443315.1 Pseudomonadales bacterium | reverse complement strand
GGGATGGAAGAACACCGCCTTCCACACCACGCACGACTGCGACCGAATGATATCCGGCAAATCGCGCAAGGTTGGCATAGATATCTGGATATGCCTTGTGTACAAATCCAGTGAGCAAGTGGGTTCGCTGGCTTCCGCTAATGGGTTTGGCCAGCACCTCGATAGTAGTGATTACAGTGCGTTTGATCATTTTATCGCGCAACGATATCAGTGCATAAAGGCTTGGGCAATAGTTGCTTTGATCGACATATCCCCAACCAATATCGGTATTCGACATTTGATCTGCGACCTGTTGTGGGCTTCGATCGACATCGATGCCCGCGGCATTTAACACCATATTGTGAGTGATGCCGTACTTCGGACCGACTGACTCTACACCATGCGAAAATGCCGGAATTCCACAAGCTGATAATACTGGTGCTATAAAGGGCGCCAGTGGCAGGCCACGTAGCTGTCCATTGTAAGGGTCGCCGATATCGACAATTTCTTCGGCGTTTGATTTTACATGGACCCGCGCATCTAAAATGGCCTGTAATATACCTTCATTCTCGGCATGGGTTTCGCGTTTCATCCGCAGTGCAATAAGATAAACCGCTGCCTGAACCGGGTCAGCTTCGCCGCGTAATATTAGTTCCATGCCGGCTTTTGCTTCCTCGAAACTGAGATTCTTGCTGTATTCGGGTCCAGTCGCCACTTTTTGAATGCAATTGCGCATGTCTGCCTGTGTGGCAGCAGGGCCGGTAGATGAAGCTGGCAGATTCATGGCTGAATTTCTTTAATAAAGAGAGGTTGGTATTCTATCAGTGAATTGAATCTGGCGAATATTTAATCCGGCTCTAGCGTGGGTTACAACGGTAGATGCCAGGATAAAAGGAGTGCCCAGTCCAGGCAGCCTTAGCTGCAATAAGCGCTAGATTTTTCCCACTCATTTAGCTTCCCTAACATTAGATTGGTATAAATGGGTATTGTTGATATCAGGCTTTTTTGATGTAGTAATGATATTTACCGTCAGCCTCGCTACTTTTAACTAGCTGGTTACCGGTCTGATTGCAAAAAGCATGAAAGTCTCTTACTGATCCTGAATCGGTGGAAATTACATAAAGCACATCGCCACTGGACAGCGTGTTTAACACCTTTTTGGATCGTAAGATCGGCATTGGGCAGTTAAGACCGGTTGCATCAAATTTTTCGGTATATTCGCTCATGATGTATTTTTGGTTAACCTGACTGTTTACGTTTAAGAAAATATACCCAATTATAATTTGTGGGTAATACTCATACTGGCGCAATAACAACCCAAAACTGGGCCTGGGTAGCCAGACAATTTTACGCAGGTAAATTTTCGCAAAAAGATAGGCATTGTCAATTCATAATATAGAACATATATCATCTTGAGAATACATTCCTAATTGATGGTGCACCATCTCATTCGGGATAGGAAAATATTCCGTGTCGATGCTTCTACTTTGCCCGGAATTACGGGGTATTTGCCTATACTGCTAGCCATTCCGACCGCTAGGGCCTGAATCTATCAGTCCCATCATATCTGCTAAACAGGTAAAATATATCGGCTGGTTGTACGCGGCAATTGAAAAGGAAAGTGATATAGCTTAATTGATTCTGGGTATATGATTATCTATCTTATCATTTACGGATATCCGCGCTATTGATTTCCAGACTGTCACTCATATCGGTGCGAATATACTCCAGCGCATTGATTTCAATGATTTGCTCTTAAATAATGACGACAACCCTGGTTCTTAAGTGCAATAGCGCAAATACAATCTATCAGACTGTGCAAGAGTATCTTTATCCCCATATAGCGAGTCGCATATCCCTTATGGTAAATTGAAGGTTTATTTCTAAACAGGCACCCTAAGAACCCAATCTATGACTAGTAACAATAATCAAACCTTTGGATCGGCCTTGAGAGAAGTCCATGGATCCCTGTTTGGGAAACAGTGGGCGGCATGGATCGGGGGAATACTTCTCGCAGTAATCAATATTATGATGTTCGCCTATGAAAAGCCCTGGAGTGCTGCCGGTGGCGTCAGGAACTGGGGCGACTGGTTCTTCAATACTCTCGACATCACCGACAAGATCATCATTCCTCCCCATCTCTACTCCACATCGTTGCTGAATTTTGGCGTGATTGTTGGTGCTTTTGTGGCCGCTCTACAGGCGCGCCAATTTCGAATACAGGGCGCACCACCTTTTGAAATCATCAAGGGGCTGATTGGTGGCACCCTCATGGGCATAGGTGCGGCGATGGCCTTTGGTTGCAATATTGGTGGTTTCTTTAGCGCCATCAGCGCGTTGTCGATGGCCGGTGTGGCGATGATGCTGGGTCTGATGATTGGTGTCTATATCGGACTTCGATTGCTAATTCTGGAAGTCAATTACCTCGATTTCGCCGGGGCCAGCCGGGCACCAACAGCGGCAGCGAGTAACTCATCGAGCTGGACCAATAAGCAGCCCTTCCTGGGTGCAATGGTGCTGGTTGGAATATTCGGAATCGCGTTGATATACGATGGTTTCGACTACCCGACCCGAGGCGGGTTCCTGTTGTTCGGTTTGTTTCTTGGAATCGTGATGCAGCGTACCCGATTCTGTTTTGTGCGCGCATTCAGGGAACCGTTCCTGACCGGTGATACCGAAATGACCAAAGCAGTAATAATTGCGGTGGTGATCAGCGTGATAGGGTTCTCCATATTAAAGTGGACCGACCTTCGAGACCCGGGCGCCTCTGTATCGCTTGGTTTCTGGTTTGGCAGTTTTGTCGGTGGCATCATTTTTGGAATTGGCATGTCCCTGAGTGGGGGTTGTGCGACCGGGTGCCTGTGGCGGGCTGGCGAAGGTCAGATAAAGTTGTGGGTTGTAATCGCTGCTTTTGCCCTGTCCACTTCACTGTTCAGTATTTGGCTGGAAGACAGCGGCTGGTTAATGAAGCTCGGTGACGCAGTTTTTCTGCCTGATGTGGTAGGCTGGAAAATGGCAATAATTACAGTAATAGGTATCATGTTACTCTGGTATTTGGTAGTTGTCTGGAATGAAGTAAAACGGAAGCTTGTTATTACCTTTTGACCGCTGGGCCACCTGGCCCTTGCTGTCATTATTTATGATTGATCAACCTGTGCAAACAACAGGATTGTAATGTTAGCGATACAATTTTAAGAGTATCTAATGGAGGTACATTGTGAAAAATAAGTTGATATTAATTACAGCAGTATCGATGTTGGTTATGGCGTCGGGAAGCGCTATGTCCCATGGCACTAAGTTCGGGGCACCCACCGAGGGTATGAGTAGTGCCGAGTATCAGTCACTGGTATTCCTCGACCCGCAAAATACAGTGCGCA
>JAZFYA010000151.1:0-10232 GCA_036443315.1 Pseudomonadales bacterium | reverse complement strand
GGGCCTTGCAGTGCGAACAGCGGGTTCAAGGCTCTGGATTTATGCCTCTTAATTGTTCAACCTTAAGTCAGTGCCATTCATCCCAGTTCCAGCTTCTCATTAGACTTAATACGCCTAGATATAAACTATTTCACCCATTATGGTGATAATAGATATTTTTCTACTTCTAACTTATGGCTTCAAGTTGCATCATTAACTTATTGAATATATTGACTAAAATAAAATTTATTTTGGTTTTTGTGTTGATTTTTAGTCATTAAGTGATGTTATTTTGACTCAAAACTCCCCATAAGCTCTTTAAAATCTTTAATAGTCAATATTTAATTGCTGTTATTTGTAACAAAGATAACTATTATTTTGTCAAATTAACTATATTTTGACGAAAAAAGTATGAATATTAATAATATATTGACAAACTATTTAAAGGCTACAATCAAGGTGAAGTGTCTTGTCTCTGTAGTGATGCTCCTTATGGCTCCTGTGGCCAGTGCCGAGTATGTCAGCAGTGATGACGTGTTGAATATCGGCGACTATGAGCGGTTTGTGCTCGCTCGTCAGCAAAGCTCAGTTAATGTTGAGTTGGGTGGTGAGCTGGTTAGTGCGACGCTTCGTGATCAAGCATCTATTAATATCAGTGGTGGCATTGTTAATTGGTTGTCGATGTTCGATCACTCCTCAGCAAATATTTCTTCAGCAAGTGTTTCCACTATTTGGGCTGCCGGCCATAGTGTATTAGTTCTGGACGGTGTTTCTAATTTAGAGCGCTTGATACTGGGCGATAGCAGTCATGTCAATATTATTGGCAGTGATATTCAGTTTAATGGTGATTACCTAACGGGTTATTGGAGTGATGGCTCACATTTTAATATCCGGACATATAATCGAACCGGTGTAATGACTAACGGTTTACCTGGCTACATTACTGTTAACTATTTCCCCTAGTACTGTTCCGGTACCCGCATCGGCATGGCTGTTTTCTTCCGCAGTTGTTGGCTTGGGTTTGATAGGTCGCCGGCGCATGATGGTAAATGCTCCATAAGGTTTGGACTCCCCAGCTGTTTAGCAGCAGCATTAACCCAGTACAATTGTACTGGGTTTTTTTTATTCAATCGTAGGGAGAGTTGCAATCTACCGTGTTTGCCGGATGCGCTGTATCGCTAATTCGGCCTACCATGCTGGTTATTTTTCTAAGTAAAATTAAACCTGGATTTCTCAGTAGGCGGCTCGTCAGTTTGACAACCTACAGGTTAATTTAGATTGTCCAAGATTGGGTGACGTATCCATTTACCAATACACTGAAGGTGAATGCCTATCACCCGCAAAGCGGCTCTATTTCCCATCAGCTGAAAACTAAACAGCGTCTCTGTAGGCCTTACTATCATACCCAGAGTGTTTGGACTTTAAGTCATTTGTCATTCCTGCGAAGGCGGGAATCCAGTTGAGTAAGAGTACAAACCGACCACGATTTTTACTTCCACTTGACGAAAAATAGAACTGTTTTGAGGGCGATTCCCTGAGGATTCAAGGTTAAAGAGATCGGATATTAGATTTTAATGGGTCAGGTAAATATTGTTCGACTTGTTGCGGTGGTGGGGTGCGATCTTTTGCCAGTTCGGCCCAGTTGAGTACATTATAATAGTGACGGATGTTCTGCACGTAGGTTACTGGCTCGTTGCCTCGTGCATAGCCGTGTTTGGTGTTTTTGTACCAGCGGCGCTTTCTCAATAGTGGTAGGTTGTCTTTGACGTCGGCCCATTTGTTGGGATCACCACCTCGGCTTGCGGTGATTTTACGCGCATCTTCCAGATGCCCCCTTCCTACATTGTATGCGGCCAGACTGAACCAGGTTCGATCGGGTTCTTTGATGCCTGCAGGGATTCTCTGCAAAATTTTATTGAAATAACGCACGCCTCCACGCAGGCTTTGTTCCGCATCCAGTCGATTTTTGATACCCATTTCTTTAGCTGTCGGTAGTGTTAACATCATCATGCCGCGCACGCCGGTGGGGGATTTGGCCCGGGGATTCCAGTGGGACTCTTGGTAGCTGATAGCCGCTAATAGCTGCCAATCTATGTTGTATTCTGTAGCCACTTGTTTAATTAATTTTTCATACTTGGGGAAACGTTTACTAATGGCCTGGTTAAATGTTAATGAACCGATTCGGTTAACCTGTTTGCTATGGCTATAGAAGCGCTCTTTTAACTGTCGCAGAGTGCCATTTTCTTTGATTAGGTTAAAAAAGACTTCCAGCTCTTTCATTAGTCCCGGGGTATTAATCTTGCCGGGTAATGCCCAGGCCAGTTGGCCGGGTTCACCGATTTCAAAACCAATATTTAAACGAGGATAAAAGCCGCGATTGGCAATATATTCATTGGAATCGAGGATGGTGTAGTCAATATCGCCATCGGCCAGCATATCCAATAAGTCGACAGTTTCCACGTCGGTGGCAGTGCGCCAGATCAGATCGGGGTATTGCAGTTCAAGTGCCGAGAGGATTTCTTCATGGCTGCTGTTGGCCATAACAGTAATTCGGCTACCGAGAATGTCTTCTGGAGATTTGGGTCGAACACGATCGGCCCGGTACAGTAAGTATTGTTTAATCTCTAAGTAAGGAGGGGAAAAATTTAAGCGCTTTTGTCGCTCCTTGGTAATGGTTAAACCGGCGGCGGCGATATGGGCTTCATTGTCTTCAAGGGCTTCAAAAATATCTTCTAGGCTATGTTGGGCAGAAATTTTCAATTTCACGCCCAGGTAATCGGCAAATAATTTCGCCAGTTCGTATTCAAAGCCAGTTGGCCCGGAGCGATCCTCATAATAGGTAGTGGGACCGTTGCGGGAAATAATTCTGAGTGTACCTTGTTCTTGAATAGTTAGCGGAGTGTTTTGCTCTGTACAGCCTGTCGCCAGCCACGCTAGGATCAGTAGTATTTTAAGGCGTGCGATGTTGTGGAATGGCTGTTTGGTTGCATGTAAGATGGTGGCTGTTTGCAAAATAGTAGTCCTACTTGGTTGGTTTGTGGTGGTCTAGAAAAGATTGTCATTACTGTGTGGGAGGGTGTCGCAACAGGGTTATACATTGAATCCCCCGGTCCAGTGGCGCGTTGCCTATTATGCCCGAACGCCCGCTTGCCAACCTGCCCGACGGCTGCGCAACTCGCCGGACCTATGTTTGTAACCTGAAAAAGCTTTTACGACATCCTCGAAGGCAGGGATCCCAGTTTGTTGTAGAGCCTTTCTCCCGCGCAGAAATGACGATCATTTAGAGATAGTTCCTCGTTACTTATCATCTTGATAGATATACCCAAAGCGATTGAAATTTAGGTGTTATAGTACGCCCCTTTTTGCCCATGGCTGCGTTGTTTGAACTTGACAGTTTGAACTTGACAGTTTGAACTTGAAATATTGACAGTTTCCTGCGTTCAAACGCCTTGCCATGAACAACTTGCCATGAACAACTTTCCATAGATAAATAAGGGACGACATCTATCCTGACACAGGGGGTAAAACCTAAATTTCAATCGCTTTGGGTATAGTTGCCAATCCCATCTTGGCAATAATAATGAAACTTTGATTCGCTTGCCAGAAAATAAAACCGCGCTGCACTTATGTCTGAGACCAACTTCCAGTAAAATATGCGCCTTTTCAAAACATCCTAAAGTGGCGCACTCAAAAAGGCGGCTCTATCAAGAAGGCTTTCAAGTAATATGCTGATTACCCATGGTGCACCGGCACTGTCTGATTTTCGTATCCAGAAACTCATGGATACACTCAGATCTTCGATTCCCAGTCTGCGACACATTGCTGCTGAGTTTGTGCACTTCTCTGCGCTGGTTTCTGAACCGGATGCAACGCTAGCTGATGAGCAACAGCGGGTGTTGGATAAATTACTAGAATACGGCCCGAAGGCGGATGCCATTGGTACCGATGGCCAGTTGTTTTTAGTGCTACCACGTCCCGGTACTATATCTCCCTGGTCCAGTAAAGCCACTGATATTGCCCATAACGCGGGATTAAGCCAGGTTGATCGCATTGAGCGGGGCATTGCTTATTATGTGGATACCGAAAAAGCCTTAAGTGCAGAGCAGTCTAAAGTCATTGCTGCCGCTATCCATGATCGGATGGTGGAAACCGTGCTGGGTGATTTACAAGGTGCGCAGCAGCTATTTCAGCATGGACAGCCTACAGCAATGACCACCGTGGATATTCTGGTAGGGGGTTGCACGGCGTTGACCGAAGCCAATCTGTCTTTGGGCTTGGCGCTGGCGGAAGATGAAATTGATTATTTGGTAGAGAGCTTTACTGAGCTAGGACGTAATCCCACCGATGTTGAGCTGATGATGTTTGCTCAGGCTAACTCTGAGCACTGCCGACATAAAATTTTTAACGCCAGTTGGACAATTGATGGCGAGGAACAAGAGCATTCCCTGTTCAAGATGATTATGAATACTCATGAACAAAGCGGTGAAGATGTGCTGTCCGCTTATTCCGATAATGCCTCTGTGGTGGTGGGTAGCAAGGCCGGGCGTTTTTATCCTCAACCAGAAAATCAAATCTACCAGTATCACCAAGAAGACATCCATCTGTTAATGAAGGTGGAAACCCATAATCACCCCACCGCGATTGCGCCATTCCCAGGTGCAGGTACTGGCTCTGGTGGTGAAATTCGCGATGAAGGAGCGGTGGGTCGCGGTTCCAAGCCGAAGGTGGGTTTGTGTGGTTTTACGGTCTCCAACCTGCATATTGATGGCTATCACCAACCCTGGGAGCTGAATTACGGCAAGCCCAATCGTATTGTGTCTGCATTGGATATTATGATTGAAGGCCCTGTTGGTGGTGCTGCCTTTAATAATGAATTTGGCCGCCCCAATCTTAATGGCTATTTTCGTACCTATGAAGAAACCGTCAATGGCTGCGGGGGTATTGAACGTCGCGGTTACCACAAACCGATCATGATTGCTGGGGGCTATGGCAATATCAAAGCCGAGCATGTCGACCAGCAAGAATTTCCCGCCGGTTGTAAGTTGATTGCACTAGGTGGTCCGGCAATGTTGATTGGCTTGGGGGGCGGTGCAGCTTCCAGTATAGCCTCGGGCAGTTCCAGTGAAGATCTGGACTTTGCCTCGGTGCAGCGACAAAACCCTGAAATTGAACGTCGCTGCCAGGAAGTCATAGATCGCTGCTGGGAATTGGCGGATAACAACCCGATCGCTTTTATTCACGATGTGGGTGCGGGGGGCTTGTCTAACGCCTTCCCTGAGTTAGTTAAAGATGGCAATCGTGGTGGTACGTTTGAATTGCGCGATGTGCCCAACGATGAACCGAGTATGTCGCCATTAGCGATCTGGTGCAATGAATCGCAAGAGCGCTACGTTATGGCAGTGAAGCCGGAAGACCTGGCGACCTTTGAGGCGATTTGTCAGCGTGAGCGCTGCCCCTATGCGGTAGTCGGAGAGGCCACTGATGAAAAACATCTGCGGGTAGGTGATCGCCATTTCGACAATAAGCCTGTCGATTTACCGATGTCGATTCTATTTGGCAAGCCGCCGAAAATGCATCGTGACATTGAGCGCGTCAGCTACGATAAGCCTCCTTTTAGTACCTCCAGGATCGATATTATTGACGCCGTTGAACGACTCTTACAATTGCCCGCAGTGGCCAGTAAAAGTTTTTTGATTACTATTGGCGACCGTTCTATTACCGGTATGGTGACCCGCGATCAAATGGTGGGTCCATGGCAGGTGCCGGTGGCAGATTGCGCGGTGACCAGCGTTTCGTTTGACAGCAATCGTGGTGAAGCTATGGCGATGGGTGAGCGCACGCCGATGGCGTTGATTGATGGTCCTGCCTCTGGTCGTATGGCGATTGGCGAGGCGATTACCAATATTGCCGCCAGCCGCATAGGAAAATTGTCAGATATTAAATTGTCTGCTAACTGGATGTGTGCGGCAGGGCACCCAGGTGAAGATGCAACGCTTTATGACACGGTAGCCGCAGTGGGGATGGAATTGTGCCCACAGCTGGGTATTACTATTCCGGTGGGTAAAGACTCCATGTCCATGCGGACAGACTGGGAAGAGCCGGGCAAGAGTAAGGCCGTGACCTCTCCCATGTCATTGATTATTTCCGCGTTCTCACCGGTGCTGGATGTACGCAAGACGGTGACCCCACAACTGCTTACCGATAAGGGCGATACTGATCTGCTGTTGATTGATTTGGGCCTGGGTAAAAACCGTTTGGGCGCCAGCTGTTTGGCACAGGTTTATAACCAGGTCGGTAATAAGGCCGCAGATCTCGATAATGCGGATTTATTGAAGGGCTTTTTTAGCGCGATACAGCAACTGTTAGACGATGAAATGCTACTGGCCTATCACGATCGTTCCGATGGGGGTTTATTTGTCACTTTAGCTGAAATGGCTTTTGCCGGTCACTGTGGTGTGGATATCGATATTAGCTCCCTCTGCAGTCATCAGAACGAAGATGCTATTGCAGCGTTATTTAGCGAAGAGTTGGGTGCGCTTATCCAAATTAAACGCAGCGATCGCGATGTGGTATTAACGGTATTTGCGCAGCAGGGCTTAACGGAAGCGGTTAAAATCATTGGTATGGTTAATGGTGACGATACGTTGCGTATCAGCTGTGGCGACTCAATCCTGATGGAGAATGATCGCCGTTATTATCTGCGTTTGTGGAGTGAAACCAGTTTTCGCATTCAGGCGCTAAGGGATAATCCAGATTGCGCCCAGCAAGAGTTTGATGGGCAGTTGGAGGATAATCCGGGCCTTTCCAGCAAACTTAGTTTTGATCAGAGCGAGGACATTGCCGCGCCGTTTATTAACACGGGTGTTCGTCCCCGTGCTGCCATTCTGCGAGAGCAGGGTGTTAACGGTCAGTTGGAAATGGCGGCGGCTTTTGACCGCGCCGGCTTTGAGGCAGTTGATGTGCATATGAGCGATATCTTGTCAGGCCGAGTTGAACTGGATCAGTTTAAAGGTTTAGCGGCCTGCGGAGGTTTCTCTTACGGTGATGTGTTGGGGGCCGGTGAAGGCTGGGCCAAGACTATTTTATTTAACAGTCGTGCCCGCGATCAGTTTCAGCAGTTTTTCCACCGTAACGATACCTTTAGTCTCGGCATTTGTAACGGCTGTCAAATGATGTCGAACCTGAAGTCGTTAATTCCTGGCGCCGATTATTGGCCCCGTTTTGTGCGCAATCTGTCTGAACAGTTTGAAGCGCGGGTGGCTTTAGTACAGATACAGAAAACACCATCGATCCTGTTGCAGGGAATGGCTGGTTCTCATATGCCGGTGGCTATAGCCCATGGTGAGGGACGGGCCGAGTTCGTTGATCAAGCTCACCAGCAGGGGTTGCTGGATAGCGGGACTCTGTCGCTGCGTTATATCGATAATAATCTGCAATTTACCGAGCAGTATCCTGCCAACCCCAATGGTTCGCCGCTGGGTATCAGTGGGTTGACTACGGCTGATGGCCGGGTAACGATTATGATGCCACATCCTGAGCGCGTATTCCGGGCGGTACAGAATTCCTGGCAGCCCGCGGACTGGACTGAAGATGGTGGCTGGATGCGCCTGTTTCGTAATGGACGGGTGTGGGTCGGTTAGCGGATAGCACTGGCAAGTGGGGCCTTAGTTTGTGGGTCTTAGTTTGTGATAAATGTATTAATCTCCATATATACCCAAAGCGATTGAAATTTAGGTGTTATAGGCCGCCCCTTTTTGCCCATGGCTGCGCTGTTTGAACTTGAAATATTAACTTGAACTTGAACTTGAAATATTGACAGTTTCCTGTGTTCAAACGCCTTGCCATAAACAACTTGCCATAAACAACTTGCCATAAACAACTTGCCATAGATAACTTTCCATAGATAAGTAAGGGATGCACTCTAAAACCTAAATTTCAAACGCTTTGGGTATAGTCTTTGGGCAGGCTACTATATAATGCCGCTCGCTGGAGTGTAAGCTGTGTCGCATTCATCTTGGCTGGCTATAATAGGTGTTGGCTATATATACCTAAATTTCAATCGTTTTGGCTATAGGTGGGTGAATGACGTTTCACCGGCAGCTGATTCAGGTAATGCCAGTATCAGCTAATAACAACAAGAGACAAGTAATAAGAAGTAAAGACGCAATCATTTTAGGCCGCGTCATATTGATGGGAACTCTATGCTAAATCAATATCCTCTCTGGAAATATCTGCTGATCCTGTTTATCGTCAGCATTGGCTTTTTTTACGCCGCACCGAATCTGTATGCCCCCGACCCTGCGGTGCAAATTTCCGGTCAGAGTAGCGCTACCGTGATCGAAGACAAGGCAGTGTCGATAGCAACCAAGGCATTGACCAAGGCAAATATCGAGTTCTTTGGTGCTGAGATCAATGCCAAGGGCAGTAATGCGCTGATTCGTCTTAAAGATCGCGAGCAGCAGCTTCCCGCGCAAAAAGTCATTCAACGCGCACTGGGTGATAGTTTTATCGTGGCTCTTAATCTTGCTTCCACCACGCCAGACTGGCTAGCGGATTGGGGCGCCCAGCCGATGAAGTTGGGTCTGGATTTAAGTGGTGGTGTGCACTTTTTATTGGAGGTGGATACCGATGCAGCCATCGCCAAGCGTATGGAATTTTATACCAGTGGCATTAAGCGTGTTCTGCGGGAAGATAAAATCCGCGGTTTTATTCGTCTGGAAAACGATGGTCGTATTCGCGGAAAATTTAAAACGGCAGCGTTGCGAGACCAGGCGAGTAGCAAAATTCGCACTGAGTATAGTGAGTTGCTGCGCAAGGAGAATAATGCTGAAGATGGTTTCTATCTCTATATGACGATGTCTGAAGCCAAGATCAAAGAAATTGAGAATTACGCTGTGGGTCAAAACCTGACCACTCTGCGCAATCGCGTGAACGAATTGGGTGTGTCGGAGCCGTTGGTTCAGCGTCAAGGACGCAACCGTATTGTAGTGGAGCTGCCGGGTATTCAGGACACTGCCGAAGCCAAGCGTATTTTGGGTAAAACCGCGAATATGGAATTCCGTTTGGAAGCTAAAGTCGACGCGTCCGCATCAGCCAAGGAAGAGTTTGATTTTCGCGGTGAAAATCGTACGGCTTTTCTTGAGCGCGATGTGGTCATAACCGGTGAACGTGTTGCCAGTGCTTCATCCGGTTTTGACCCTCAATCCGGACAGGCACAGGTCAATATTACCCTTGATAGTGAGGGCGGAACGTTGATGCACCGGGTGACCCGCCATAATATTCAACGTCGTTTAGGCGTGTTATTTATAGAGCGTAAAAATCGAACGCGCTATGAAATCAATGCTGCGGGTGAAGAAGTCGCGATTAAAGTTCCCTATGATGAAAAAAATATAATTAGTCTGGCAACCATTCAGGATGCGCTGGGTGTGCAGTTCCGTATTACCGGTTTGGATAATCCTGCGGAAGCCGCAGAGCTAGCCTTGTTATTGCGTGCCGGTGCCCTGGCAGCGCCTATCGATTTTGTTGAAGAGCGCACGGTTGGTCCTTCCCTGGGGGCTGAAAATATTCAGTTAGGTGTGATGTCAGTGCAGATTGGATTGGCTCTGGTGGCCGTTTTTATGGTGATTTATTACCGTTTGTTTGGTGTGATCGCGGTGGTTGGTCTCAGTATCAACCTGATATTGTTGATGGCGCTAATGTCAATGATGTCTGCCACGTTGACGTTGCCGGGTATTGCCGGCATTGTGTTAACCGTTGGTATGGCGGTGGATGCCAATGTGTTGATCTATGAGCGTATTCGTGAAGAATTGAAGGATTGCGTGTCACCACAGCAGGCGATTAACGCCGGTTATGATCGGGCCTTTGTTACCATTATCGATGCCAATTTAACCACCCTGATCGTAGCGGTGATTTTATATGCAGTGGGCGCCGGGCCTGTGCGCGGTTTTGCGGTGACATTATCGCTGGGGATAATAACCTCAATGTTTACCGCCATTGTCGGCTCACGGGGACTTATCAATTTGATTTACGGTGGTCGCAAGGTCGAGAAGTTATCGATATGATCGATTTAAAACTCTCCCTATTTAAGGGTTGATCGAACAACGCTATTATTTGATTACACCCTCGCTGAGGCAAAACAACGCTTATGTCAGAACAACAAACATCATCACAGCCGGCAACACGCAACGTTATCAATTTTATGGGGCAGCGAAAAATCGCAGCTATGCTGTCGTTGCTGCTAATGCTTGGTTCGA
>JAZFYA010000150.1:0-2893 GCA_036443315.1 Pseudomonadales bacterium | reverse complement strand
CTATAAAATATTGCATTTTTCTCTCCCCAGAACAGAAATCATTGTACAGTAATATTTAAATTTATTTATTTATTAATAAGTTACTTAACTTTTTTAAAGTAAAATATATATTTTCGCAACTGTATTGCTACACCAACTACCAACAAGGGACGCTATGTGTTGGGAAGACCCTAGGAAACAATTCACTATTTCCACTTATGTGGAGATGGCCAAACCGATATTGCTCTCCTCCAGCCTCGCGACCCACTGCTTAAGGGCTTTGACCGTTTTATTTCTACCGTCGGCATAGCTAGCACTGAGAAGATGGATAACTTCCTTAGCACATTCATTATCAGCCACTAATAAAGCTACCTCCTCAGCCGCCATTTCATTCCCACTGGCAATCAGGTAATGTTCAATGGTTGACTGGGAGAGCAAAATCAGGGAATGGATCTCACCAGCATCGAATCGCTGACAAGCACTCAATAATGAGGACAGGCCAACAACTGCATCCAGTGCAGGCCTTACACCATATATATCAAATTGCTCAGGATCTGGCGTGACAATTTCTAATTTATCCTGTTGTTTTTGAAAATCGATAGTCAGATTATCACCACTGGCATATTCCCAGACCAAATTAAGCATATTTGTGAATAAGTGACTGTCCTCATTTTCTACTACTTCGCAAAACAGAGCGAAGTTTGGATACATCCGGGATACCATGGCAGCACCAAAAGCAATCTGCTGCCATTCATCCAGTGTGGCAATGGTTTGAACCAGTTCTTTCACGTCGCCTCCTAAAGGGGTATTGATAAAGAGCTCTTTATCCTGCAAGTTCATTGTTCTACAAATTAAGTATTCTCTACTATACTAGTGCACTGAAATATAAGGTTTTTTCCAAACATTTGCCCTTTTACCGTGTCACAAGTTACCAGTATGACTATATCAAAATTCGATGTTATCAAAATGTATAAACAAAAAACCGCACTGGTCATTGACGACTATCCGGATATGCGAAGCTCAATCCGTCGCATGCTGGATAATTTTGGCGTAGTCCATGTTGAAACAGCCATCAACGGCGAAGAAGCTATCGAGAAATGCGAAGAACAGAACTTTGATATCATTCTTGCCGACTACAATCTAGGCGACGCTAAAAACGGCCAGCAGATTCTTGAAGAACTACGGTTTAAAAACTTACTGAAAAATACCAGTCTCTATATGATGATTACTGCCGAAACCACCAAGGACATGGTATTTGGCGCGCTTGAATATCAACCTGATGACTACTTAACCAAACCTTTCACTCAGGGCGTACTGCAAAAGCGACTGGATCGTTTGATATTAGAAAAAGAATCCCTGTATGAAATCAACACTGCAATGGATAAGTTAGATTATGACCGTGCTATAGAATTGTGTCAGGATCGAATTGAGCACCACGACAGATACGAACACCGTTGCTATCGAGTTATGGGCAACTGTTATTTCAAAAAGCACCAATACACCCAGTCCAAAAAAGTCTATGAAGATATTTTAGAAGAACGAGAGTTGGACTGGGCCACCATCGGCCTTGGCAAATCAATGATGTCGCTTAATGAACTGGACGATGCCGAAAAAGTTTTTGAAAAACTAATTAACGATGGCTGTCTTTGTCTGGAAGTTTATGACGGCCTGGCTGAGGTTCAAAATCGCAAGGGTGATGCCGAAGCTGCCCAACGAACCCTGCAAGAAGCAATCGACGTATCCCCCAACTCCATTATGCGTCAGGATAAACTAGCCCAATTATGTGAAGACAATCACGACTGGGAACAGGCAGAAAAATCCCGCAAAAAAGTTATTCGCCTCGGCAATAATTCTGTCTATGAGACACCCGAACATCACTTTAAACTGGCTCGTTGTATTAATTCTGAAATCAGCCACACCCACAATAAAGGCCGGTTAAAAGACGCACAAGAAGTATTGAAGAAAGTTAAACGCAAGTACAAAGATCACCAAAATGTCACATTACAATCGGACATCATTGAAGCGAATTCCTATGCTAATGCAGGCGATATTGAAAAGTCACAGGAACAAGTGGGTAGCATCCAAAAACAACTAAATTCTACCAGTAATAAATCTGCCCAACTAATGCTGGATATGGCCACAACCTATAATGCTGTTGGCGACCGCGACGAAGCCAAGAAAATCCTCAAAGAACTAGCTGTAACCTATGAAGATGATGAGGCGATATGCGAATCGATTGATCGCCTCTCTGATGAGCCCCTCAGTAAACGGGGCAAACAAAAAGCCGTCACACTTAACCAGCAAGGCAAAGAATTATTTTCGAGCAAAGAGTACGGCAGAGCGATACAGCTATTCGGGCAAGCACTTAAACACTATCCTAATAATATTGGACTAAACCTTAACCTTATGCTGGCCCTGGTTAGGGAAATGTCTGCACAGGGTGCATCCTCCGACCAACTAGAGCACTGCGCCACGGCAAAAGAAAAACTCTCGCATATAACAAACGACAATCCACTCTATGATCGCTACAACGTGCTATGCGAACACTATGAAAAACTTAGCGCCTCTGTCTAACCGAAAGACAGAAATCAGAGATAATAATGCCTGAAGATAAGTCTATCGATTTTTCCATGCTGCTCGCAGCATCGGTTCATGATATTAAAAACTCACTGGGAATGCTGCTAACATCCCTTGACGATGCAATCGATATCACGGCCGAAATAAGCCCTGAGCAAAAAAAATGTTATAGCATACTCCGCGGCGAAGCCTCCCGAATCAACAACGCCCTGATCTATTTATTAGGTCTATATCGGCTGGAAAATGACCAGCTTTCACTCAATTTATCAGAAGTCTTCATTGCCGACTTTTTAGAAGAACAAGTCGCCAGCCAGGATTTATTATTTGAGGTGAATAA
>JAZFYA010000149.1:0-24464 GCA_036443315.1 Pseudomonadales bacterium | reverse complement strand
ATAAGCAACAAAGGGCCTTACGATATTGTGATTATCGATCCTCCCTCCCGGCAAAAAGGCAGCTTTGTCGCGGATAAGGATTACGCCCGGGTAGTAGGGCATCTTGAGTCACTAATGCCTGCAGGCGGAGATATTTTATCTTGCCTTAATGCACCTGAATTGGGTGATGATTTCTTGCTTGATGTTTTTGCTGACGAGTGCCCTCGAGCTGAGTTCGTGAGGCGGTTGGCGAATCGGGAAGATTTTCCGGAAAATGATCGCCGACGCAATGTGAAAATGTTGCATTATCAATGGTGATTAGAGGGCGATTGTGATCGCAGGGGAGCCAGCTGGAAAATGATTCTCGTTGTTTGAAGACATCAAGCCCCCGTGGGTATATACCCAAAGCGATTGAAATTTAGGTGTTATAGGCCACTCCTGCGCATCCATGCGCCTGCGGCATTAGTACATCCATGCACGTCACACCCCCTTTTTGCCCATGGCTGCGTTGTTTGAACTTAACAGTTTGAACTTAACAGTTTGAACTTGAAATATTGACAGTTTCCTGCGTTCAAACGCCTTGCCATGAACAACTTGCCATAAACAACTTTCCATAGATAAATAAGGGACGCACTCTAAAACCTAAATTTCAATCGCTTTGGGTATAATTTACCAACACACGATTTTCACTCAGGTTGGCTGAGTAAATACTGTACACACTGCCTAACTATAATTGAAGAACCACTACGCAATGCCTTGCGCAATTGGTTGATATTGGTGTGTGATTGTTCCATAACCGAGGGAGACATGTCCTTGTTAGGTCAGCATCAATAAGCACCGGGTCGCCAAAATCCAGCTCCGAACGAGACGATAGTAATAAAAAAGCCCGTTGACTTAGCACCGCCTGATCGAGAGCTTCCTGCTTAATGGGTGCATCGTATTGCAGGTAATGCTGGTCTCCAAGCCACACCATGGCACTAAAGCCCGCTAAAAATCGCTCACTGTGCAAACCAAACTCATCCGGGTCGTCAGCACCACTAATATCATCGACATAGAGAATAATTTTTTTGGGGAAACTGTTATAAAGGCGCGTAAAGATTAGTCCTACGTCTTTATAAAAATCATCGATATGGATATCGGTCATGGTTTAAAAGTCTGCAACCTATTAATAGCGGGATAAAAACTCCGCAAAGCGCTCCAGGGCATGGATAAGGTCTTCCTTTCGTGGCAGGAATACTACCCTGAGATGATCCGGGTTCGGCCAATTAAACGCTGAACCCTGTACCAGTAGAATTTTTTCTTGTTGTAAAAAGGCTAGTACCAGTTTTTCATCATCCTGGATAGCAAACTTTTTCGGATCGAGTCTTGGGAACATATAAATAGCCCCCTTGGGTTTTACGCAAGACACACCGGGAATATCATTAAGAAGCTTGAATGCAGTGTCCCGCTGTTCCAACAAGCGTCCTCCAGGTAAGACCAGGTCGTTAATGCTTTGATAGCCCCCCAGGCAAGTTTGAATCGCATGCTGTGCGGGAACATTGGCACACAGGCGCATGGAAACTAGAATATCCAGTCCTTCGATATAGTCTTTCGCACGGTGTTTAGCACCTGTTAGCAGCATCCAACCACTGCGGAAACCAGCCAGGCGGTAAGCCTTGGACAGACCGTTAAACGTGACGCAGAGTGCATCCTCTGTCAGGGTACTGAGGGGTATATGTTCAGCGTCGTCATAGAGTATCTTGTCATAAATTTCATCCGCCAAGATCACCAGATCATGTTGTTCGGCGAGTGCTACGATTTGTTGCAATAACGCTTTGGAGTAGACGGCCCCAGTAGGATTGTTGGGGTTGATAATAACAATGGCTTTGGTTTGAGGTGTGATTTTTGAACGGATATCACTAATATCTGGAAACCAGCCTGCTTGCTCGTCGCATAAATAATGGACCGGTTTGCCGCCGGATAAAGAAACCGAGGCTGTCCATAGCGGGTAGTCAGGGGAGGGGATTAGCACTTCATCACCATTGTTAAGCAGTGCTTGCATCGACATGGTAATCAGCTCGCTAACACCGTTACCTAAATAAATATCATCGATATCAACGCTGAGTAGGCCATACTCCTGGTAATGTTGCATAACGGCTTTGCGTGCTGAATACAGTCCCTTGGATTCACAATAACCCTGGCTAGTGGGTAATAAGCGAATAACGTCCTGGATAATTTCGTCGGGGGCGTCAAAACCAAAGGCTGCGGGGTTACCGATATTCAGTTTTAGGATACGGTGTCCTTCCTCTTCTAACCGGTGGGCTTCCGTCAGCACGGGGCCTCGAATGTCGTAGCAGACATTCGCTAGCTTAGCGGATTTTTCAAATGGCGTTTTTTGGGTCACGTAACGACCTCCCAGAGGCTGCATCTTCTGTAAGAACCTGATAGTTTAAGAAAAAATAACGATTGGCGCCATTACTCATTCAATTAAGAAATAGTGAAATGCTAAGAAATGGCCAATTTACAATAGTTACATAGCTCAGGAGATGAAAGTGATGGCTGAATACAAGAAGACGGAGCAACAGTGGCAAGAGCAGTTAACCGATGAAGAATTCCATATCTGCCGCCAAAAAGGCACTGAACCTGCTTTTAGTGGCAGGTTTTGGGACTGTAAAAACGATGGGGTGTACAGCTGTACCTGCTGTGGAGAGTATTTATTTGATTCTGCTGCCAAGTACGATTCAGGTTCCGGTTGGCCCAGCTTCTACCAGCCGGTTTCCTCAGAGGTTATTGCAGAGCATAAAGATGTTGGCCACGGTATGGTGCGTACCGAGGTTGTGTGTAAGCGCTGTGGTTCTCATTTAGGTCATGTATTTGAGGATGGTCCTGCGCCAACAGGGATGCGTTATTGTATTAATTCAGCCTCGCTAAAGCTCAGCGAACGCTAGGGGCTTTGGGTTCGCCTGGTAATAAATCCGCCAGTTTCCCTTGGTGATGACACCGGTACACCTTAATCGTACAAGGCCTTTTTCTTCCAGGCGTCATCGGGTTTATTGATCTCATCCCATTCTGCGTCTGCATCTGCGCGTCGCTGTTTAGCGTTTGCGTCGCTGCTTTCGAGGTCACTATCGAGCTCCGCTATGCGTTGTTGGTAGTTCGAGATCCTGTCGGTATATAAGCCATCGCCATTTTCTTTTTGCATTTTATCGACTGACATCTGCAAGTAGTGGATGGCTAGGCGGGACTTACCAGATTGTAATGCTTGGTTGATTGCCTGTGCGAGACTATCAGTAGTGGTTTGCACCATCAGTTTATGAATTTGTTGGCTATAGATCTTGGCTTCTTTAGTATTAATCCGTTTGCTTTCCATAAGCTTAGCAATGAAGGTGTGCAGACTGGTAAGCAGCTTTTGGATATCTTTGATTTGGGCGCTGTCGATTAAGGTGACAGGGTTGGAGCGGGCCGGCTTGGTTTTATATTGCTCAAGTTGTTGCTGAATCCGTAGTTGGTGGCCACTGTAGATTTTATTTTTTGGGTCAAGTTGACTGAGCTGTGTGTATACCTCTACTAGACTTTTGCACACTAGGACTTGCAGATCGCGGTTGAGAAAATTCTGTGGAAATCCATCGAGCATATACTGAAAATTACGCGCGCGAGAATTGAGAGCGCTTTCCCGGCGGCGCCTTTCCTTGTTGTTTTTTTCAATAGTCTGCATCGTGACGGCAAAGGTCACTAAAACAAACAGTCCGATGGTTACAAAACCAACAATTACAGCGGTGGACATAGGGGCCCTCAAGGGTGGATGTTACGGCCAGGTTATTGTTTGTTATAACAGTTGCTTCAGCCTGAGTATATAGTCTAGCCGTTTTTGGTGGGTTTTTAAGCAGATATAGAATAAAACTTGTGTAAAATCGTTAACTTAAGTCGTTTTTTTAGCTTCTTATTTAATAGGGGTTGACCTTTTTGACGAAGATTCTTATTATGCGCGCCTCTTCAACGGACACCGCTGAAGAGCCTGCAGTGTCCCCTTCGTCTAGAGGCCTAGGACACCGCCCTTTCACGGCGGTAACAGGGGTTCGAACCCCCTAGGGGACGCCATTTTTATAGGAAAGACACGGGCTTACGGCCACTTCCCTAGTTTGCAAGCAAGTGTTGCAACCTATTTCTGAAGGATTCAGAGTAAAAGTATTTTCCTATGCTCTCGGGCTTGTTTAGATACCATCTTCGACGGGTTATCCTTTATAATCAGTTGCTTCCGATGCGGGAATAGCTCAGTTGGTAGAGCGGTACCTTGCCAAGGTACAGGTCGCCAGTTCGAACCTGGTTTCCCGCTCCAATTTTTCTGCCCTAATGGTATTGGCTCCTAACGTCATTATATACCCAAAGCGATTGAACTTTAGGTGTTATAGGCCGCTCCTGCGCATCCATGCGCCTAGCGGCATTAGTGCATCCATGCACGTCACACCCCCTTTTTGCCCATGGCTGCATTGTTTGAACTTGACAGTTTGAACTTGACAGTTTGAACTTGAAATATTGACAGTTTCCTGCGTTCAAACGCCTTGCCATCAACAACTTTCCATAGATAAATAAGGGACGACATCTATCCTGACACAGGGGGTAAAACCTAAATTTCAATCGCTTTGGGTATATAGCTTCGTGCTATCATTCGCCTTTTTAGCTTTTTGGAATACTTTATGACGACTGCGTTATCGATCAAACAACTCAACAAAGTCTACGACAATGGCTTTGTGGCTCTAAAAGGTATTGACTTAGAAGTGAAGCAGGGCGACTTTTTTGCGCTGCTAGGACCGAATGGCGCAGGTAAGTCGACAACGATTGGTATTATCTGTTCGCTGGTTAATAAAACCAACGGAGATGTAGAGGTTTTTGGCAAGAATATTGATAAGGATTTTTCTGCGGCCAAAAAAGAGCTAGGTATTGTTCCCCAGGAATTTAATTTTCCCTACTTCGAAGCCGTGTTCGATATTCTGGTCAATCAGGCGGGTTATTATGGTTTGCCGAGAAAGCTGGCCAGTGAACGTAGTGAAAAATACCTAAAAGTGCTTGGGTTGTGGGATAAACGGTTCGAGGCCGCCAGGAATCTCTCCGGAGGAATGAAGCGGCGTCTGATGATTGCTCGTGCACTTGTGCATGAGCCACGGCTGTTAATTCTTGACGAGCCTACGGCGGGTGTTGATATTGAAATGCGTCGTTCCATGTGGACCTTTCTGCGCGAGTTAAATCAACAGGGTATTACGATTATTTTAACCACTCACTATTTAGAAGAAGCTGAAAACCTCTGTCGCAATATCGCCATTATTGATCATGGTGAAATTGTTAAGCACTCAAGCATGAAGAACCTACTGTCACAATTGCATAAAGAAGTGTTGATTTTAGATACCAAAGAGCAGCTTGAAGCGGCTCCAGAACTGACAGGTTTTGACTGTGTGTTGGTGGATGAACATTCGTTAGAAGTGGTCGTTGATAAAGTGCAAAGCATTAATGGTCTTTTTAGTGCGTTATCACAGCAGGGTATCTCTGTAATCAGTATGCGTAACAAGGCTAACCGGCTGGAAGAATTGTTTGTTAGTCTCGTGGAGAGCAGTGCTGCTTGATTAATGGTTAAAAACCCGGTGTTTTTCTTTGGAAATCGCCTTTTTTAGTAAGTTACATGGAATACTTATGAGTTTTGATGAACAAATGATTGCACTCTTTACCATTGTCCGCAAAGAGATCAAGCGGTTTATGCGCATATGGACGCAGACGCTGGTGCCACCGGTAATCACTATTACGCTTTATTTTATTATTTTTGGCAATCTGATTGGGCAGCGTATTGGCACTATGTCAGGTGTTAGTTACATGGAGTTTGTCGTGCCTGGGTTGATTATGATGTCGGTGATTACCAGCGCTTATACCAATGTGGTGTCGTCGTTTTTCGGCGCCAAATTTCAACGCTTTGTGGAAGAGGTATTGGTGTCGCCAACGCCAAACTATATTATCTTGCTGGGGTATGTAATGGGTGGGGTTGCCAGGGGCTTAGGTGTTGGTTTGATTGTTTGTTTAGTCGCCCTGTTTTTTACTGACCTACATATTCACAATGTGTTTGTTACCGTTTTTATTGTGGTACTAACGGCAGTGCTTTTCTCCCTGGCCGGTTTTATCAATGCTGTCTATGCCAATACGTTTGATGATATTTCTATTGTCCCGACTTTTTTGCTGACGCCGCTGATTTACCTGGGCGGGGTGTTTTATTCTACTGATTTGTTGCCGGATTTTTGGGCCGATGTTTCCAGAATTAATCCCATTCTTTATATTGTGAATGCCTTTCGTTACGGTGTGTTGGGAATTTCTGATATTAATATTTTATGGGCTTTTGTGCTGGTTGGCGGCTTTATTGTGGCGGCTTTTATCTTCGGTTTGCACTTGCTGAATTCCGGTAAGCGGTTAAGGCAGTGAGGTTAAGTAATGGTTGATTTGCCGCTGGGCCAAGAGGTTGTCTATGTAGATAGTTATTCACCTGATTTGTTATGTTTGATTGCCCGTCAGGATTCTCGACACAGTCTCGGAATAACAGCCGCCCAACTTCCCTTTACTGGTGTAGATATCTGGAATGCCTATGAACTCTCATGGTTGAATCTGCAGGGCAAGCCCATCGTGGCTTGTGCAGAATTTCGCTTTCCTTGTGAGTCTGACTCGATCATTGAATCAAAGTCCTTTAAATTGTATTTGAATTCCTTTAACCAGAGTCGGTTTAAAAGTGTGATTGAGGTCGAAGAAGTTCTGATCAAGGATCTTTCGCTGGCGGTCAACACAGCCGTTGAGGTGATTATTAGGGAACTGTCTACGGTAGATTCAGAGTCGATACAAGGGTTTAAAAGAGGGAGCTTTGAAGGAGCGTGTCTCGATCAACTCGATATATCGGTGGAATGCTACCTCCCGAACCCAGAGCTATTGTGTATCAGTAACACCGCTGACGTTATTCAGGAGCGGCTTTACAGCCACCTGTTGCGCTCTCTTTGCCCTGTTACCGGGCAGCCAGATTGGGGGAGTGTGGTGATTGAATACACCGGGGCTAGAATTGACCGTGAGGGCTTGCTGACGTATCTGATAGGCTACCGACAACATCAAGCGTTTCACGAGCAGTGTGTTGAGCGAATGTTCACGGATATCCAGTCCCGTTGTAAGCCACGACAGTTGTCAGTTTATGCGCGTTACCTTCGTCGGGGAGGTCTTGATATCAACCCTTTTCGAAGCACAGGCAAAGAAATTCCCGCCAACCTCCGTTTGAACCGGCAGTAAAACCTGCCTTATTCATATAAAACACCCTTTTTTAATGATATAGGTTAAAAAACAAGCAGTTCCAATGGCCAAATGTTATTAGCTGTACCATACTGATTTGATAATAAATTGTTATAGTTTCATGGGGTTAGCTATTGTTTTTGTTGTAAGCACTTAACACACGTTGATAGTACCAGCGGTGTTCTTAGAGCGGAAAAGGTTTATGCCAGATTCAAATATTTTTCTCTATATTACCGGTGAACTGGCTGTTCTGCTGTTGGTTATCAGTATTTTCCTGCTTTTCCATATTAACAGCCTCAAGAAGCTGATTCGTAAACTGGAAGAGAAAATCCTCAATCTGCGTCAGTCTATTGGCAAGTCCCGTAATGAAACCAAAAATGCTCTGAAAAAATTGGCTGCCAAACAGAAAATCAAGCTGAAAAAATATCTTAACTACCTTGATGAGGAAATTACACAAACCCGCGACCACCATCAGTCCCTAAACCCGGATCGGGACATTGTGCTGGATATCAACCCTGATACCCCCATTGAACGGCAGGTTACTTCCTTGCGCCATGCTTTTTTGATCGCTGAGAAAGAGGCCCGTTATGCTGGAGGTGAAGATGAGTCGAGCTGGGATGTGTTGCAATCGAAATTGCAGCAAATTATCCATTTCTATGAAAGTGCCGAGCCTACTGACATCGTGGAGGATGAACCGGAACCCGATGTCGATGCAAGCGCTGATAATGAATTAATCGCAAATTACAAAAAGCGCATAGAAAACCTTGAGCGATTTAAAAAGCTGTTTTTCGATATGGAAGGTAAATGGGAGGCCGCCAAACAGCAGGCGGATGAGTATTATGCGCAGCTGATGACAATGGGCAAGGATTTGGGTGCAGGGGAAGATTTTGATGTTGTATTGGAGCGCTACTCAAAGGCATTTGATGAAGTAGGTGGCCTCCTTGGGGAGGCTAGTGAAGGTGAGGCTGGTGAAGGGGACGCGGTTAAGGAGATCGTTCGGGTTGTCGAAATTAATGGCCGCAAAGAAAACAGTGGCAAGATAGTAGTTGCCAATCAGGAGGAAATGCACCGCCTACGCGATATGGCAGTCGATCAGCACAAGGTGATCACCGAACTGAAAAAGAAGCTCTATGCGGCGGCATCTGAAAAAGAACAGCAGGAAGTTGTTGAGGAGTTGTCGACTCAATTGGACAAGCAGCAACGCTATCTGAAGGAGGCCGAAACCTGTACTCGGCTGATCGAAGACGAGCTGTCTCGGAGTATGCAGGAAAATGAAGAATTACGTGCCAAGCTGAAAAGTGAAGAAGGTGGCCTGGATACAGCTGAAGTTGAAAAACTCGAAAATCTGGTAGGCGATCTTACTAAAGAGAGTAAGGCTATGTTGAGTACCATAGCATCACTGGAACAAGATAACCAAGCCCTTAAACAACAGATTGAGTCTAGTGCTGATAATGACTCGCAAGAGAAAGTTAACCGTCTAACGAAAAGTCTAAACGATATGCAGCAAGAATTATTGAATCTACAAACACAACATATCGAGTTAGAAGAGCGTTATCTTGAGTTGAAAATGAAATAGTCTCGCAATTAATGATCGGACAGGCATTTTACTAAACATTAAAGCCACGTCCTAAGGACGTGGGCGAGGTTTGAGGCGATCCCAGTCATGGATCTTAGAACTGTTATCGCCAAACAATAGATCTAGGAGAAATAGCATGAGTTGTAGTGGCTCAGACTTGATCGAGGGTGTAAAACAAACTGTGTAACTGCCCGGTTTAAACGTGAGGAGCTAGCTGCTCCTCAAACTCCCAGAAATCCGCAACGTAAATTTTTGGCCATCTCACGACTGCCCAAGCTGTCTCGACTTGTCTTAAACAAGACCTTTGCTCGCCGGTACAAATGGAGTGTCTCAGCGTTCATTAGCTTAGCAGGTCGCTTAGACCAAGCGTAATACGCTGATTTGCTCACTTTCATTACTCGACACAATATCCGTATTGAGTAAACAGCTGACTGCTTTTTTATGAAACGATATTTTACTTCATTGCTTTCGTGAAGAAGGCACTGGCCTTTTATAAAATCTCTTTCTCCCTGCGCAGTTCCTTAATCTTCTTGCGCAAGCGCTTTAGCTCTTCTCGTTCGCCACCCTTCAGTAACTGGCCTTGCTGCTGATCTTCAAATTGCTGCTTCCATCGGTACAATATATTAGCGGCTATGCCGTGGAATTTAGCGGCCTCTGTTACTGAATAGCCCTGTTCTAGAAACAGGGCCATTGCCTCATCTTTAAATTCCTTTGGGTATTGTGTATATCTACGTTTTTGTCCCATATAGACACCTTAATGTTTGGCATTTATTGTCTCTCATTAAAGTGTCCGGTTCCATTAGACCAGAACACTACTCGCGGGTGACACCAACGTTGACACTGACAAGCTATGGATAGGGGTGGGCGCTAAATTTTAACGAGATAGAATAGCAGCATGGGGGCATCGATTACACTATTGATTAATTCACTAGTCGACATTCAGAAATGATATAGCTGACAGAAATGAAATAACTGAAAAGCCTACTTCATTCTCGTTAGCTATACTATATTGAATAGCATTCATTTATAATTTTTAGGCATGACTGTGCCAAATAAAACTCCTGCAATCTTAATAGTTGATGATGTTGCAGCTAATCGTTTTGCGCTCAAAACGCTCCTTAAAGACTATGATGCAGAATTAGTCGAAGCGGAGTCGGGGCTCGTTGCGCTAAAAAAAGCTGTCGATATCCGATATTTGGCCCTGATTTTACTGGATGTTCAAATGCCGGGAATGGATGGTTATGAGGTGGCTGAACTCCTTGGAGAAGAAGAGCAGACCAGCCATATCCCCATTATCTTTCTAACAGCGTTTAATGCTGATGAGAACCACGTGCTAAAAGGTTACAACTCAGGTGCCGTTGATTATATTACAAAGCCTATCAACCCCGATATTCTCCGCTCAAAAACCACCATTTTTTTGAAATTATGGCAAATGAGAGCAAACTTGGAACAAGAAATAGAAAGACGGATAGAGGCCGAGAAAACAATCTATTACTTAGCTCACCATGACGAGTTAACCAATTTATATAACAGACGAGCGTTAATGGAATCTTTCACCAACGAACTCAATCGTGCACGGCGTTCAAATACAATGATGACCGTAATACTTATTGATCTGGATGGTTTTAAAGCTGTTAATGATAATTTTGGACACGAAGCGGGTGATGTCACTTTGATTGAGATTGCTTCGAGATTACGTTTGTTAATCCGAAATTATGATGCCTTGGCACGTGTAGGGGGTGATGAGTTTGTTATTTTGATGGTTGATATTAAAGATCAAAAATTACTCACCAAAAAAATTGAAGATATTATTGAAAAGGTATCCGCGCCTTTGAAGTATAACGATGAAATTATACGTGTTGGCGCAAGTGTCGGTGTTGCAGAATATCCTGCCGATGGCGATGAAATCGATAAATTATTGCGTCATGCAGACCAGGCGATGTATGAGGCAAAGCGAGCCGGTGGAAATCGGATGAGAAACTATAATCCAAGCACTAAAGATAGTTCTGGTGATATTTAGTTGTAAAACTAGTTTAGGACAAAAAATTTGGATTTATAAAATAATGGAAAATCAAAGAGAAGTCTTTTGCGAGGAATAGAAAAATGCGACTAGCACATATAATCAAACAAGACATGGTTTTTACCTTTACCGTCGTTTTTGCATTGTTGACTCCAGTTACCTATGCGGAAAAAATGCCAGTTAAAGCCGCCTATATTCCATTGGCCGACCACTATGCGGGAATCGTGGCTTATGAAAAATACCGTGACCAAATGAAGAAAGCAGACTACAGCATTAAACGCATGAAGAGTTGGCCGTTACTTCGTGCTTATTTTCTCGATGGACAATCCGATATGGCTTATGTGATGAGTCCATTGGCAATGGATATGTATCGGGAGAACCCCTCGTTCAAATGGGTCGGACAAATGCATCGTGATGGGAATGCCCTAGCGATCAATGACTTGATCAACAAGTATGTCAACCTGCCAAGTAAACGTGTGAATAGGAAGCCGGATGCCAAGGTGGCAGAAGCCTATACCCTAGTAAAACAAGAAATGGGACGGCCCAGTCAAGTGGGTGTGCCTTCTCTATTAGCGACGCATATGGTTGTACTTTATAAGTATCTCAAAGATCATGGCAAGACATTGGGCATAGGGCGGGGAACCAAAGAAGATGTCGTTGCTATTGCGGTAGCGCCTCCTAAGGCTCCAGCATTTATTAAACGACAAAATAGTAAGGGTATTGCCGCTTCGTTCGAGCAATCACTACCTTGGGCTGATGTCGTGGAAACACAACAGTTCGGTCATGTGGCTTGGTATTCAAAAGATGTATTGCCCTGGCCTAATGGTCATATAGAATGTATTGCTTTAGCTTCTAACGACGCTATTCGTAACAAACGCGAGGCGATAAAAGAAGTTATCTATTACATTCATAGGGCTGGCCTCGATATTGAGGCTGCCAGAGATGAAGGTGGTGCTGCAATGAAAGAAATTGCCGACATGGTTCGTAAGCACATACCTGAACACAATGAACTTGCTATTATTCAAAGCCTGCGAAAGGATCTAAATGTGATCAATTATAAGAATCTTAATGTCGAAAAACCCGGTATGAAGATGATTATGGATCTAGCGGTTGAAGGTGGAATTTTAAGGGAGCCAATTAATATTGACGCGTTTACCGATGCAAGCTTTTCTACGCAGATTACAACGCATTAAAGGCTGGCATGAGTGAAACGACTGTATAAAAAAATGAGTTTCAAGTGGTTCGCTGGGTATTTTGGCAGTGTATTAACGGCTGGAATAGGCCGGTCATTATTTATACGCTTCTTAATCACATCTATTTTACCCATGTCTTTTGTTGCCTTTGTGAGCATACAAAACAGTGTTGAGACCATCACCAAAAATCAGACCGATGCGTTGGTCGCCGTTGCAAAAGCCAAACATGACCACTTATCTGCTTATTTTAAATCAACAATCACTAACATACGATTACAGGCTGAATTGGAGAATACAGTCAGTTATATGGAGGCATTAAAAGCTGGGTATCAACATTCAGGACAACCTTTAAATCGATTTACCAAGAGTTTCCAGTGGGCGAACTTTGAAGAACAATATGGCGCAGATCTTTCTCATTTTCTCCTAACATATAGCTATATCGATATTCTTCTGTTGGATGACAAGGGGAATATTTTATACAGTATTCGTCGTGACGATGATTTAGGGCGTAACCTTTTTGAAGGAAAATATGCTCAAAGTAAATTTTCTTTGGCTGTAAAAAAGTCACTGAAGACAGGGGTTCCTGTTTATTCCGATATAGAAATTTATCCTCCTTACAACAATCAGTTATCCAGCTTTCTCATGCAAACCGTTGTTGATGAATACGGAGATAAATTGGGCGTTCTTGTTATTCATCTATCTAATGGCCCGATTTCAGAAATAATAGGAGGGTTAACAGGATTTGGTGAATTAAGTCAGACCTACCTTGTAGGGCAAGACTTATTGATGCGTTCAAATTCTAAGTTTTTTGAACAGTCAACTATTCTATCGACCCAAGTCGATACCTTAGCCACTCAAAATTGGTTCAAAAACCTGCAGGCTTTTGATCGAGAGTCTGAGCCCAGTGGTTTCAACATCAACGACCATTCTTCAGAAGTTTATCTGGATTATCGAGGTGTAAAGGTATTCGGTGCTCAACGACCCATCGAGTTTGCGGGTATTCCTATGCTTATGGTCGCTGAGTTGAGTGAATCAGAAGCACTCCTTCCAGTGCGAGAACTATTAGATCGGGTGGCCGTCATTGTATTAGCCACCATGTGTCTGACACTTCTAGTGTCTATCTTTAGTGTCCGTTCAATAACCCGCCCTATTATTCAGTTAACAAGCTGGGCGCGTCAATTAGCGGTAGGTCATCTTGAGATTGAAAATATTGAAACACCGAATAACGAAATAGGCATACTTAATCGAACATTCGTTGACCTGGTCGATTCATTACAGGAAATCACCGGCATTATGGAGTCACTTTCGGTTGGTGATCTTAGTAAGGAAGTATCGCCACGAAGTGATAACGATATTTTGGTTTTAGCGCTCATTCAATTAAGCTCGGCTTTGGAAGGCGTGGTGCTTCAAGCAGAACTGATTGCTGGAGGTAATCTAGAGGTGGATATTGAGCCGCGTTCTGATAGGGATTTACTGGGTAACGCGCTTTCTCGAATGACTGAAAACCTACGTAAGGCCGAGCAAGAAAGTGCACAGCAAGATTGGGTTAAAACGTCTCAGGCTGAACTCGCTGAAGTGTTAAGTGGTGATGATAAGCTTTCTAGTCTCAGTAATAAAATTACCACCTATTTAGTAAAACGGTTGCAAGGACTGGTCGGTTTACTTTACGTTGTAGATGCTGATGCTAAACGTGGCTCTTTGTCTTTGATAGGTAGATATGCGTTTGATTCTGATAGTCAAACAAAACAGTCGCTTGAATTTGGCGAAGGATTACTTGGGCAGTCCGCCATTGATAAAGAAATCATTCTGCTTAAAGAGCCTCCCGATGATTATCTTAATGTGAATTCAGCCTTAGGAGAATCGGCGGCGTCTAACGTACTGATCATCCCCTTCGTATTAAATGACCAACTCAAAGCGGTGATCGAAATCGGGGGATTTATCGATATCACCGATGTTCACATGGAATTTGTCCGCCTGGCATCCGAGTCTATTGCAGTCGCTATCGATTCTTGTGTGGCGCATCGTCAGACACATCTATTGTTAGAAGAAACCCAGCGGCAATCGGAAACATTAAAAACGCAGCAAGAAGAACTCAGTGCTACCAATAAGGAATTGACATCAAAGAGTCATTCCTTGCTAAAACAACAAATTATACTAAAACAAGCACAAAAGGAAACAGAAGAAAAAGCCACCGCACTTGAATCGGCGAGTAAGTATAAATCTGAATTTTTAGCTAATATGTCTCATGAGTTACGTACACCTCTCAACAGTTTATTGATTCTCGCTCGCTTGCTGGTTGACAATGAAGATGATAATTTATCTGAGGATGAAGTGGAGTCTGCGAAAATTATTCAAGCGAGTGGACAAGATTTATTGGAGCTAATCAATGAAATTCTAGATTTATCCAAAGTTGAAGCCGGGCAGATGGTTTTGCATGCGGTAGAAGTGCATATTGCTGAGTTTGCCGTCAGTATGAATAGTCGTTTTAAGCATATGGCGAAAGAGAAATGTATCGATTTTGACACTCATCTAGCTGACGATCTCCCCGATGTATTAGTTTCCGACCATGTCAAGCTTGGTCAGATAATGACTAATTTGTTAAGTAATGCCATTAAGTTTACTGATCAAGGTTCTGTTGTACTCGATATATCAGTGAAACACAGCCGAGGCCTGCTAGCCGGTCATGACAAGGTTATCGCGTTTTCTGTTATAGATACGGGACTGGGTATAGCAGAGGATAAACAAACGTTTATTTTTGAGGCTTTCCAGCAAGCTGATGGTTCAACCAGTCGTACCCATGGCGGCACTGGGCTGGGTCTTTCAATCGCGCTGAGTTTTGCGAGATTACTGGGTGGGGATATTCAATTAAAAAGTAGCCTGGGAGTTGGCAGCACGTTTAATTTATATTTACCGGTAAAACCACATGAAGTAGAGGGGCTCGATTTGCCTGGTGTGTCATCAACGGGTGACAGCAAGCCACTGGGCCGGATTGAGGAAAACCCCCTCATCAAACCCTTTTCGCCTAAATACACACCACCGCCTTTTGAGGATGATAGACACCTGTTAGAACAATCAAAAGCATTATTACTAATCATTGAAGATGATCAGCATTTTTCGAAAATTCTTTTTGAGGCATGTCATAAACAAAACTGCCAAGCCATTGTTGCACCCGACGGTGAGACAGGATTAACGCTTGCTAGCGAGTATGATGTCAGAGGCATCTTACTGGATTACATGTTACCGGGAATCGATGGGGCTGATATATTGGCTCATCTTTCATCCAGTCCAGAAACCAATGACATACCCATTCATGTGCTTAGTGCAGTAGACTATCTTGGTGATATGCGAGCGCTGGGCGCCGTTGGTCAAGCGACAAAACCTGTGAGTAGCGCCGAACTAAAAGTAATTATCACATCAATGACGGGTGATGTGGGTCAGCAGGTAAACCTGCTGCTTGTAGAAGATGATGTGGCTACAGTTTATGCGATCAAAAAGTTGCTAGAAAGTGAAAATGTCTTAATCAGAGGGGTTAAGCATGGGTTGGATGGACTCAAACTCTTACGTCAAAGATCATTTGATGGGATTATTCTTGATTTGGGCTTGCCCGATATTTCTGGATTCGAATTCCTGGATGTGGCAGCCGAAGATGATGATGTATTCTTGCCTCCGCTTATTATTATCTATTCAGGTAAGGAGCTTTCTGATGTCGATCAGCAACGATTAGCATTTTATACTGGAACTATTATTACTAAGTCGGCACTATCGGCGGATATTTTGCTCGAGGCGGTGCGCAAATTTGCCAGCCAGCTTGCTTCCGTTAAGAAAAATAGTCAGAAGAATCTTAGAAGCGATAAATCACCGTCGATCTCTGTGACCACTGCGGTTGTAGAGAGCGTTCCAAATTCAAGCGCTACACCAATATCAGCTCTTTCACAGAGTGAAAATACAAGTAGCCACAGCAATAAAACGCTTTTACTGGTCGACGATGATATGCGCAATACTTTTGCTCTAGCAAAGGTATTAAGAAAGAAAGGCTTTAAAGTCAGGCTTGCTTCAAGTGGACAGCAAAGTCTGGATATGCTTGATGAACATACAGATATTGATTTGGTATTGATGGATATCATGATGCCAGAAATGGACGGTTATGAAGCTATGGAGCGCATAAGGCAAAAAGAACAATTTGAGAATTTATTAATTATTGCTGTCACAGCGAATGCTATGCAAGGGGATAGGGAAAAATGTATTGAAGCTGGTGCCAGTGACTATTTATCGAAACCTGTTGATCTTGACGACTTGTCATTATTATTCAATAAATGGCTATAAATTACCTTTTTATATAGGCCGTAATTGTTATCGCTATTTGGTATGTCATTTATATAGGTGTTGATGTTCTATTAACCAAAGTTTAAATTGTTCGAATGGCACGGGTTTACTGATGTAATAACCCTGCGCCAGATCACAATCTTCTTTTTTTAAGTAATCCAATTGGTCTTCCGATTCGACCCCTTCAGCAATTACTTGAAATTCAAGACCATGCGCCATGGCAATAATCGTACGAATTAAAATTATGTCTTCCTTACTCTTTGGCACTCCAGATATGAAGCTACGATCAATCTTTACTGTTTTGATAGGACAACGTTTAAGATAACTTAACGATGAATAGCCTGTACCAAAATCATCAATAGATAAGCTTACACCCAGTTCGGATATCGCGTGTAATTGTTGGGTGACTTCATCAGAGTCTTCCAATAATAAACCCTCAGTGATTTCTATCTCTAGCTGTTCAGGTAAAATACGCTGGTCGTCTATTGCCGTCTGTAATATTTGATGTAACTCGTTATTTCTAAATTGTAGGGCTGATGCGTTAATGGCGAATTTGAGAGCGAGGTCATTGTCTATTTCAGATGAATGTTGTAATTCTTCAAACCGACTGATAGATTGATCGAGCACCCAGGCGCCGATTTCGTAAATGAGTCCTATTGATTCGGCGATAGGTATAAAATATTCTGGTGATATCGAACCAAGTTCTGGATTTGTCCAGCGGAGTAAAACTTCAGCTCCAACAGGTAATGATGTATCGACGCAAACGAGGGGTTGGAAATGAATATCCAACTCGTTGTTGACAATAGCATGGCGTAGAAGTCTCTCTACCTGAGTTCTCTTATGGGCCACTTCATCCATTTCTACTGAAAAGAAACGAAACGAATTTTCACCTGAATTCTTCGCTTTATTCATGGCGATTTCGGCGAAATAGAGTAGTTTTTCAGCATTATCTTTCTGGTCTGGATAAACACATACGCCGATGCTAGCCCCCAAACTAACTTCTTCACCTTGTATGGCTATCTTTTCTTTTGCAGCAATAAGTATTTGATTGATACGACCCGATAATTTAGTGGCATCACATACGTCGGTGAGTAAAATAACAAATTCATCACCACCAATGCGAGCCACAGTATCAGTTTGTCGGATGAGTTCAGCAAAACGTCCGGCAATAGTGATAAGAACCTTATCCCCAAATTTTTGTCCGAGACTATCGTTAACTAATTTGAATCCGTCTAAATCAACAAATAGAAGCGCAAATCCATTTTTTTTTCTATCGGCTACAGCAATCGCACTCTCTATATTTGTAAACAAACAATGCCGGTTAGCTAGATTAGTGAGCGGATCATGCTCCGCCAAAAATCTATTTTCGACTTCTAATTGGCTTCGCATTTGTATTTCTTGTTCTAGGCCAAACCTTAGCCGCCATAACTCCATAAACAGGGATATTTTTGCCACTAATATCGCGGGCTCTATGGGTTTGGTAATATAGTCTATTGCACCTGAAGTGTAGCCCTTTAAAATTTGGCTCTCATCACGATGAACTGCAGTAATAAATATGATGGGAATATGGCGCGTTTGTCTTTCTTCTCTAAGTAGCTCAGCCGTTTCGTAGCCATCCATAATAGGCATTTGAACGTCTAGTAAAATGAGTGAAAGTCTTTTTAACCCGACTGCCTTTACAAGCGCCTCTTCACCCGACTCAGCTTCAACCAAGTCAGCATCCATATGCCTAAGCAGGCGTTTTAACGCAATTCTGTTAGCAGCTACATCGTCCACAATCAATATGATAGGACGTCGTTCATTATTCATTAAGTTTAACCATTAATAATGCGACTTTGGTTTAATTATAGTGGCATATTGAATTAGCCGCCTAACTATGAGTCTCAATACACACAGGCGACAATTGCATATTCTGGCCCAACTTGATCAGCGATTCTGGTTTTACTTGACCATTTTTCTGGATTTCCAGAATCAGTGACCAGAGCCAGAATCACCGATTAACTATGGCCAGAAACCCTCATAACGTATTGATTTATTGACTCTTCTAACTACGCTCGACTCTTTTTTATCAACGAGGAGCGGTATTAGTGAAATCCAAGAGGTTATTAATGCGTAAAATCAAAGATGTATTACGAACCACGAAGCAGGCCTTAGCCGTCGAGGTATTTCCCAAGCGTTCAACATCAGCTATGGGAGCGCTGTCAACTACCTGAATCGAGCCCAGCAGGCCGCACTGAATTGGCCGTTGCCAGAGGGTATGGACGAATGGACCTGGGTCCACAATGATAGGGTGAGTGTCTACTGAAACGACCCAGGTTCACACCATATTCGTACTCACCACATCCAAGGCAGATGAAGACCGCGCCGCTGCGTACAGTGGTCATGTCGCCGGGTATATCGTCAAATCCGATGTCATCCACGGATTTATAGAGGCCGTTAAAATGCTGGACAGTTATTGGAGAGTGGTCGAACTACCCACTTAGAATTGTTTTGGTCAACCTAAACTGGACACTTTTTGTAGAGATTTTTCAACGCTTAAAAAACCCTAAGTATAACGGATTAAGGGGCCTTCCATCTAAAATGAGAAGACCTCCTAGTTTATTGTTTCTTACTGCAACAAAGCCATTGCTGCTTCCATATCCTCCGATAAATCTTCCACGTCATGAGTATTCACCTCATGAGATAGCCCCAATCGTTCGAAGGCGGTAATCGCACTCCAATCCAATTGAGTGAGTGGATGGTCGGAACCGATATAACTTTGTAGATTGGCAACCATGACGATGTCGACATAGTCAGCGGAGTCAACAGTTCGATCGAAGTGGACATGTTCTTCCGGGATTAATCTGAGGGCTTCAGGGAACTCCCAGGCCTCGAGAATTTTTCGGCCGATTTCCGGATAGGCCATTTCGATCAGTTCGTCGAGCATGGCAATATCTTTCAATAATTTGCGGTTGTCTTCGGCGTAGGTGAGTATAGGCAATACGCCGATTTTGTGGACGAGACCGCCCAGGGTGGCCTGGTCGGGTTTGAGTTTGGTGTAGTGGCGGCACAGCACATGGCTGATACCAGCAACTTCGGTACTTTGAGTCCATACGTCACGCATTTTTTCATCAATGATATCGGAGGTGGCCTGGAACATTTGTTCCATTGCCAGACCGGTAGCCAGGTTGGCGGTGTAATCGATACCTAAGCGACTCACCGCCATTTTTAAGTCTTCGATTGCTCGGCTGGCACGCAAAAGAGGGCTGTTGGCGACCTTGATAATTCTTGCAGTCAGTGCAGCATCATTAGTGATGACCTTTGACAGCTTCAGAATATCGATATTTTCGTCAGCCGCAGCTTCCCGTACTTGTAAGGCGACTTCTGGCAGGGTGGGTAATACCAAACTGTCGTTTTGGATAGCGGAGATAATTTCGGTTTTAATTTGGATGATTAAGTCGCTCATTCCTGATCCTGATTATTGAGTTGATGGATGGAAACACTCAGTCATTATTAGTTATAGCATAAGGTAATGAGAGTATCTGGATAGGTGATCCATCATTCAGCTGAATCAGACTATTCGCGTCTGCCTCTTTGATAGTAATCACTGCCAGTGCCTCCGTTAGTGATTCTCCCGTGCTGACAGCGTTAACGATATTACCCACACTTTGTTCCCTATCGGGAGTGTATAGGTTAGTGCCAGGGCCAAGGGCGGTTGTTTCTACCTGAATACGATACATGCGGCGTTTTAATTTACCGCGGTATTGCATACGGGCTACGATTTCCTGGCCTGTATAGCAGCCCTTGGTAAAATTGACCGCACCAGTGATGTGATAATTCAGCATTTGCGGGATAAACATCTCCACCGTTGCTTCGGTCACTTCACCTTGGCCACTACGTATCATCAGTAGTTCCCAGGTTTTTGATCCTTGTAGAATTAGCCCTTCACTGAGCTTGGGCCAAAGCGTTGCAATCTCTGTTGATTGAATCCAGCATTCATAACACTTGCTCGCTTCATCCCGTTGGATCGCGATATTCCCACCACTTGTCACTGAGCCGTTTAGGTTAGTAGGGCGTGTACCGAAGCTTTGGCTAATTGATGCGGCGGCCTTATCGCCATAAATACCCACTATCAAATAATCATTGTTGGCAATGGTTTGTTCGGCATTGGAAAAGACTATATATTTCGCCAGCACTGCTTTGCTACTGGCTACCAATGAGCGGTGCATTCTTAAGTAATAATGCTCGCTATCACTGCGGGCAATATGGAAGCTGGTGACCATTCGGCCCTTTGGAGTGCAGTAGGATCCAGGACGACTGTTATGGTCGTCTATTTCATTTAGATTACAGGTAGTTTGACCCTGTAGAAACTTAGCGCTATCCGGCCCGTTGACTGCTAGCAGGCCGTAATGGGTAAGTGGAGCGATTAGGTTATCAGCAGGTTGTACTGGGTTGGGGTCAGGGCTATTGTCGATCTGGCTGTGGTGTTGATCATCGACACTAACGCCGATGGATGAAAAAAATGCTTGCAAGGGTTCGTTGATAGACATGGATTGATCAGTGTAATTTCAGTTTGGGCGCTTATTTTATGTGTTTGCTGACGGGCTGTCAGCAGATTGGTTTAGTTTTAAGCGTTGGTACCGTTATAATACCCCCCATTTAACGAGATAGTGTAAAAGAATAATAGATGATTTCAGAGATAGACTATAAACAGCTGTGTTGGGCCAGCCGTCGCGGTATGCTAGAGCTAGACCTGATTCTGATGCCCTTTGTTGAAAATCGTTTCCGCGAATTATCGACAGAGGATCAGCAGCGTTATATTCAGCTGGTGGAAGGTGAAGATAACGATATGTTTGCCTGGTTGCTTGGCCGTGAGCGACCCGAAAATCCGGAATTGGCGATTATTGTTGATCAGATTATCACCTACTCTCGTGGTCAATGAGATTGAATTTTATTCATTCCTGATCAGAATGGCACTGACTTAAGGGCAGGGCTGTTAACGGCTTATGATGGTAGTATCCCGGCCGCCACCCTCGGTAGTCTAACCCCTCACTCGGTTGGTACCCCACGCCCTGGTGAGGGGTTAGACTACCGAGGGTGGCTAGACTGTGCAGTATCCGGGTACCACTGGAGTAGCTGTTCGCAATGCAAGGCCCGCTAAAGGGCGTGGGGTTCCAACCGTGTGAGGGCAGACCACTGAGGGCGGTGGGCTGTCAAGCAAACGTCAGAGTTCGCAAGTACTGAATAGTGCTGCCCTTGGAGGAAATGCCGTTCAGTCCAGTACAATAGAGTTTAGTAGAACCGTAATCAGTACAACCGTGACAAGGACGTTGCCTATGAAAACTGCAGCGAAGGTTCCTTCCTTTAGTCTGTCTATACGGCCGTCGCAGTGGATGGCCTGTTATTTAACCGTGCTCCACTGTTTGGTGTTCTATTGTTTGGTGGCGAATGATTTAGTATTGGCCACAATTGACCTATTACCGCTTGGGTGGCTTCTGCCCTTAGCGGTCTCTATTATTGTCCTTGGACACTGGGTCTACAGTCTTTGGCGTTTTGCTAGCCCCAGATCTTGCCACTGGATAAAACAGATGGATTATCGTGATCAAGGTTGGTCTCTTACGGTTGCTGGTAAAGAGGTACCTGCTGACTTGGTGCAGGCAACAGTATGGTCGTGGCTGGTGGTGGTCAATTTTTGCGGAGAGGAGAACAAACGTCGCTACAGTGTGATTGTATTGCCTGATACTGCCGATGCGAATCAGCGGCGTAAGTTACGGGTGATGCTTCGGCATATGGCAGTGTGGGGCTAGTACTCCATCGACTTTGAATTGATGGATAAAGTGATTTCAAATACATCTTCGCGTCACTGGTGGTGCATTGCCAGTTCACTTGGATTTTTCTGCATTGCGTGTTTGCTGCCATGCATTTATTTCATCTCTCAAGGTCTTCCGGTTTTCTATGCGACGATTAAGACATTGTTGCGCATTACATCCAACCGATTTTTGTAGGATAATGAGTCCCCTCGGCTATTAGGCGTGCTTAGCACGGCTCAAAAATCTCATAGAGCGAATACTATTTATGCATATTCAAATTTCAGTCACTAATTTTCTATCAGTCAATGATACAAGGCTTTCAGTGACTCGACCCTGGCTAACGCGATGCATGGCAGCTTACTTATTACCATTGTCTTTAGGCTTGTTTGAATGGATGCGGTTATAAATTTCTTCGCGATGAACCTCAATATCTTTTGGGGCCGTGATGCCAAGACGAACCTGATTCCCTTGAATATCAAGAGTAGTAATCGTAATGTCGTCACCGATTTTAATCGTTTCTTTAATTCTGCGAGTAAGAACCAACATAACAGACTCTCTTTCTAAAATTGAGTAAAAACTTCTCTACTGCTTATGTATACTAAAAACAGTACCGTCCTTGCCACTTCCGCTGTTATGCGGAAATGTTCTATCCTAATGGAGGTTAAGATAGAAAAGACTGAGGCCTATGGCAACTATAGTTGCCATTCTGGGGTTTTTCAAGACAATTATACTCCTGCCCCATTTTTAAGCAGCTTTTTCATGCTCCTGTTTAGATTTGTCTGGATTTAACTCCACCTCCCTGATATGCACTTATGTCTTGATCCTGAGTCCATCGCAGAGGGCTTTCTTGTTTAACCTGCGCATAAACAGATTTCCTCTGTTTGCAAAATACCTTTATCTTGAGCTCAATGACGCTGTGACGGCATTACACAATCAATGTAGCTATGTAATGCTCGTTGTTATGCCAATCCATAGCTGCTGACTCAATCGAGTACCGCCTACACGTTTTTAAACCCTTTTGACAGCCATCAGGGACTGCGCGAAACAGCGACTCAGAGTGCGGGTTGCCATTACTAGCCCAAGGGGTTGTGTAAATCCGTGAGATACAACGCTTTGATTTTGGCGTTCAATGTCACCGATTTTATTGGCACTCCGTTATCTGAAAGCATGTCAGTGACTTCTTGATACGCTGCTCTTGCATCGCAGTACGCTACAGATGGGTGCTTGTTTACCATTCTCCTGCTCTTGTACTTTTCCCTGAGACTCTTAGCTGTCAATATCTTCCATTAAATACAGCTCGTGTACGCTTGACGCGCAATAGGTGAAATTTGGTCACGTCCTTGCCATCCCTATAATTTGCCAAATAAGTATGGTTAACGTTAATTTTCTGGCCAACCTCCTTAAACTTAGAAGCCGCAGTTGAATCACGCAAGTTTACGTAACCTATTGGTGCAGTTAAAAAAATACTCAAAGCGTTGTGCGGAGCAGGATCATATAAAAAACTTCCATTACTAAAAAATGGTCACGAGTTTTTCAAATTCTTTATGCACACCAAGAGCTTACACGTCTTTTTGGGCCAATTGCGGTTTATAGGTTAAGCTATCTATTTCCTTTTCATGAAAAAAACCGAATAAATATTTAAACAATGAGGAAGTGATTTTTACAGCGAGAATGGAAACTATTATTTCCACTTTTAAATGATTTTCTCAAATTAAAAATTAAATTATTCGAAAAAACATTTTAATCGTGTTAAGATTAAATCTGCATTCAGGAAGAATGTATAGGCCCACGGCAGGAATGGACTAAGGAAGTTCCTAATGGCAATGGAATGCCTCTTCACCACTGAAAATAAACCAGCACAACCGAACATTATTATTTCTTATATCTCCAGGATAATAATATAATGGTTTATTATCGCCATCCAGTAGTCTTGCCCTCTATTTAAAAAGATATCCTCAATTTATCAATACTCAAAGCGATTGAAATTTAGGTGTTATAGGCCGCTCCTGCGCATCCATGCGCCTGCGGCATTAGTGCATCCATGCACGTCACACCCCCCTTTTTGCCCATGGTTGCGTTGTTTGAACTTGACAGTTTGAACTTGAAATATTGACAGTTTCCTGCGTTCAACCACCTTGCCATAAACAACTTTCCATAGATAACTTTCCATAGATAAATAGGGGACGCACTCTAAAACCTAAATTTCAAACGCTTTGGGTATAGATGACATTGCCTGCGCTTCACTGCTAGGGAGTACTGTCCTCATCTTGACTGATTCGAGTCCTACCCCCTGTTATCTTCCATGT
>JAZFYA010000148.1:0-7437 GCA_036443315.1 Pseudomonadales bacterium | reverse complement strand
TTGGGCCACGCAAAAGCGCGCTTTAATGAAAAGATTTTTTCTAGGAAGGAATATATGACGTTACACAAAACTATAGCTTCAGCCACTGCAAGTAGAGATTTAAAATTCGGTATTGAAAATAAAATACTGTTAAAAATCGGTGAAAGATCTCTCACAAAATATCAGTTTTTAAATTAGTGTTTCGTTTTCTTCTACCCCAATTACAAGTGTCTTGCAAGCGTCCGCTTCGGGCACACACCGGACCGTTGAAATAAGTTTCTTTAACTTAATAACGAACGTCAGCTTTTGATAAAAATATATCCTTTGTGTAATTTTCCTGCCTGACTGAAAGCTTTACCCTACATCCAACTCAAAAATTCCATGATCATTGCCCCAACCAAGGACAATGATCATGCAAAAAATATTTCTACTATTTCTAATAACCGCCGCACTAGCAACTATTAGACGACAATTAGAATGGCGTCGTATTGCCTCATTCAAAAATCACACTACTTACCAGGTGTTGACTCACCTAAAAAGACACTAGTTTACGCCCCCTATAATTAGGTTTCTAGTGGCTCCAAGGATGACTTTTGCGGGTCACCATCGTCGTCAAGCATGATGGCCCTAAGCTTATCCTCCTGACTTTGTTGTTGTCTGCGCCAGTCAGCGATACGACGCTGAAGGGTTCTGAGATGAGATGGCTTAACATTGTCTGGATATTTTCCTATCAGCCATTTCAACATGGCTGTGGAGGCGCACTCGGGGTTTAATTCCAACCGTAACCGCACCTCATCCCAAACACCGTCAAAAGGGTCCGGTCTGCTACGCCAGATCCTGGGCAGAGTTCTTAAGTCAGGTTTTTCCTTACGATGATAAAATCGTTTAACCGCACAAGGCGTTTCAACATCAAGGGTTAATGGCTCCTTGCTGATCTGAGCAAGATCTGACACTATTTCAATGTCATTATGATCGATGGGGGTTCCCCCCTGCTCGTTAACAACCGTATGTGTCCATAATGTATTTTGAAGGTTTTCCAGCTGCCTGAGCAAGGCGACGGGATCAAGGTTTTTATACTGTAGAGTCAGCTTTTCTTTGGTCGCTGACGCCACGTGCTCTGAGAGCATAAGCCGCTGGAAAGGTGTTTTTGCTGGGTGGTATTTTTTTGTTACCTTGGCGTTTAATCGCTCCTTGGATAACAGCTTCAAGGAGGGTTGAAAGAAGTTAACATAGAGACGCATAACCTTGTATAGCTGTGTCAATGCCTCCCAGGCCCCCTGGCCTTCAAAACGATCATATCCCACTAATCGACGTACTACCGAGCCGTTTTTTTCTTCAACATGAGCCGGGTCATTTTTTTTGTAAGCCCGAGCCCGAGTCAATGTAATGTTGTTTTTTTCGCAATAGTCCAGAAGATCATGATTGATGAATTCGCTCCCGTTATCGGTGTCTATTCCAAGCAGAGGAAATGGCAGTAAGTCGGTGGCTACGTGTAAGCCACCCATGACATCGTCTGCGGATTTATGGATCAGGGCTATACATTCAAGCCACGTGGTCGAAATATCGACTAACACCAGCGTGTTTAGAAATGAACCTGATGTATTGCCACCACAATGAGCCACAAGATCGGTCTCCACAAACACGGGGATAACATTATCCCAATCTGCAAAGGTTCTCACCTGGATTCGATGTTTAAAAAGACTACCCGGCTGGGTGGTCGTCACGGATTTTCTAACCCGCTGTCGCTCTGAACGTAATAGACGGTCGACAGAAGAGTGGCTGATGGACAGTAAGCGCGCTCGTACAGCCTCTGGAAGGCTTAGATGGCCATGCCGTTCCAGTGCCTCAACCCGTTCAGGTAAAAACGGTACAAGGCGTTTGGAGCAGATTGGGTTGGCGGCGTGCCAGAGGGAAATAAGTGCCTGTTTTACCGGCTCATTGTAGACTATCCGATTCAAGCGCGTTGATTTGGGCGTCTTTGACTCGGCAGGGCTATTCAGCAGTCTTGTCGCATATTTTCGGTCATATCCACTAACGGCAATAAAACTGTCCAATAGTTTACCTTTATCTAACCAGGAGGCTTGACGGTAACTCGCTTTAAAGCGAATTAGTAGCTCCCTGCGAGACGTGATACTCAGTGTTTTTTTCATCTAAAACCCTCCAATTTGAAAGAAAGTAGTGTGATTTTAGATGAGGCAACGACCCTCAAGTAGTGTGATTTCTAGTGAGGCAATGCGCCCGCCATTCTAGTTGACGTTTAATAAGCAACCCCAGCACAGGCCATCACCGACCAAGAGCGAGCGGTGCTACAGTGCCTGCACACGGAGCTAGAATCACTTACCCCGATTATCAACCAGGCCCAACAAGCCGCCACCAAAAATGATCGCCAACAAGTCCATTACCAAAACCTACACAGCGACCTAAACACGATAAAACAAGGCATTCAAGCCGTAGTGGAATCCCCGCGCCGCGCACCTTGCCCCTCATCAACGGTGAGTACCACTAATGGCTGTCTCCGCCGCACAACAAGCGGCCTTTACCGGTGCCACCCTGGGTGTGCCGATGAGCAGTTTTAATCTCACCATCTTACTGATTCTGTATTCCATTCTCTATATCTGGCTAGCCTGGGTGATCGTCACCCAATGGAAGGCTTGGTCAAACCGCACAATCAATTTCTACGATTTTCTGACTCGAACGGTACGCTCGATTTTTTAACCCTCGTTTTCGGCTTCCTACTGCCATAGCCTTAACGACAACATTGTTTAAATTCGCAGAGGAATAGCCATGCAAACGTTAATTGAACAAATAGATCAAACGAAACCCTTAAAGGTGACTCACCTAAACCCCTGGCATAGCCTGTGGCTTTGGCTAATAGCACTGTCGGTACAAGCGCAATTACCAACACCGGTCAATCCCTCCACCGGCGCACCCAGCGGCAACTATCTCGCTTTTATGGAAGGTTGGACCGGTGGCGCGGTGGACTATATTGCGCTGGCCCTTTCCGGTGCCGGTTTTTTGTGGGTGGCTTGGATACTGCTGTCGAAATTTAATGAAGCGCGCAGTTCTAATGATCCCGATTGGGAATCGGTGGGTTTAACGGCAGTGATTGCGGGTACTTTGTTGGCGATTGTGTCGTGGTTCCTTAACGAAGCGGTAGGCATTATCTAAGTTATGATTGGGAACGCTAAAACTAATGAGCTGTTGCCGCTGCGCTTGAATGCGGAACCCCCGATTTCCCGGGGCTGCTCTTTGTCAGAGTTAATGCTGCTAGTGATGATCGGCGGCATCGCTCTGGTGCCTGGTTCGCTACTTATCTGCGGGTTGTTGGGCTACTTGATGATGGGCGTTGGCATTGGCATGTTGTGTGTTATTGGCTGGGTAATAAGCGCTGAGTGATGAGAGGTGAGTGATGAGAGGTGAGTGATGAAACGATTAATCGTATTGATGATGCGTACCATGGCATGTACTTGGACATTGTCTAGCAGTGCCGATGCACTCTTGGTCAATTCTAGCCATACCGACTTAGGCAGCACCAACAAGCAGACCCTATCGGAGCGGGTATTATGGGATAAGCGCCCCATCCCTCTGTATATCCAGAGCGGCCATGAACGCATCGTACATTTCCCCGATGATATTCGCTACTGGCTACCCGATAGTATCAAACACAAGGTCACCGCACTGGCCGCCAATGGTGTGCTGTATTTACAGGCGCACGATAGTTTTACGACCACCCGCATTCGAGTGCAAGGTTTGACCAACCAGCAGGTCTATCTGTTGGATGTCAGCGCCGGCGACGTGGGTGTCGATGGTAGTAAAACAGCGAAGGGCGCGAGCAACAGCGATACCTTGATTGTGATGCAGGTGGATGCAGTCGCCAACCAGGCGAAACAAACCGCTGCCGTTAGTGCGCCCACGGATTGGAAAATTCGTTTAACCCGGTTTGCGGCACAGCAACTGTACGCACCGGAACGTCCCTTTGTCGACAGTCTGGAGGGTGCCGGTCATGGCTGAGAAGCGGATGAACCGACTGTTGATCGGTGGTGTTATCAGACAATCTACAATGCCTCTTCAGAAACGTCCCACCACCCTTGGCCCTCGCCCTTGCCATGACAGAAAAACATGAAAAGCAGCAACGGGCGCAGATTATGAGGGAGCAGCACTGTTCGGAATTGGAAGCGGTGTTTGTGGTAGCGGATAGATTGTCTAACCCAAAGTAAGAACGGTTTATTCCTTATCGTCAATGTTAATAGAGTTTTTACACTGACCCCAAATATCCAAAAACCTGCTTGATACCCGGCAAGTGACTGACTTTACTGATTGTGGGAGGAACATTTGTGAAAAGCTGCAGCCCAGCGCGCAGTTGGGGCATTGAGTTCGATTATTGGTTGTAGTGTTTAATGCCCTGTTTGCAACCTGCCATCCTTGACGATTGGGTATTACTGCAAGGCAATCAAAATTGCAATACTTCTTGGGGGATGGGGCGCTGTCTTTTGCCACGGCATTTAAGCTTAAGCCCCACTGTAATAGACGACTTTAGAACATCGGGCACATTAGTATGTTGTCCATTAGATATTTCCTCACTAACCTTAATAGACCCTGGATATACCAACACGCGGCAACCGAGGTTATTCATGTAGGCTATATACGCTAGCTCTTCCAATATATAGGAGCGGGATAAATGCATATGGTGTTTCGTGGTTTCGGTGTCGGCATTCTTTTTTTGGCGAAGAATAAATACGTTGGCAAAATTATCGATCGACGCCTTAAAGGTCGCATCCGCATTATAGAGACGCAGCAAATCCTGATGATAGCCCATCACGCGTGAATCTCGATAAATATCTGACCCGCGAACCGGCTTAAATTGGCAGCCGTTGATGACGTTATTAAATAGCAAAGCATTGGTGCGTATAAACGCATCCCCCAGTGTCAACGCCTTTTGCTCACTGGTTTTACTATCGAAACCGTTTCGGATGTTTAATGTGTGGCGATGTATATAATCTGCGACTAAAAAAATGCAGGAATCGAAGCGTTCTGAAACCCAGTCGATAATCGCTTGGAGCCTGCCATCTTTGAAGTTCTGATTGTCTAAACTAATGCCGACAAAACAACGGCTATAGCGCCCCAGTTGCTCGCGCTCCGTATCTGGCGATACCGCAGCAATGCTCGCTTTATAACGGCTTGTAAAAGCGGTGTGTTGATCGGATAGGGCGGTGTTATTTAGTAAGTTAAGCTTTGAAAGGGTCATAGTGATTTCTCCAAGGTTAGTTGATGTTGTGGCAGACAAGACCACAGCTAACGGCCATGACAGTGGCCGACAACCAAGGGTAACGTTTTAGACCGAACTTCGGGAATGGGGTTTAGAGCAGCAGTGCGGTTGATATTGGTTTAAAAAAAAGGGGGGGGGGGGAAGGAAGGGAGCGGCGGTATAGACGCCGGCAAGGGACAAAAAGCAAGCCGTCTATACCCAAAGCGATTGAAATTTAGGTGTTAGAGTGCGTCCCTTATTTATCTATGGAAAGTTGTTTATGGCAAGGCGTTTGAACGCAGGAAACTGTCAATATTTCAAGTTCAAACTGTCAAGTTCAAACAACGCAGCCATGGGCAAAATGGGCGGGTTATAACACCTAAATTTCAATCGCTTTGGGTATATATTATGCCTTTAGCGCATCGTTAACCGATAACCAATGCAGGACTCTAGTGATAAAATGGCGCTGTTGGATAGGTTTACAAATAAACTCGTTCATCCCCGCCGTTAAGCAGGCTTGTCGGCACTCGGGAGTGGCGTTGGCGGTATAGGCGATAATGGGGGTATGCACTCCGAGCTTGCGCAATTTTTGTGTAACCGCAATGCCATCCATATCCGGCAGTTGAATATCCATAATAATTAAATCAAAGACCTGTAAGCCATGGGCCACGGCGGTTTTACCATTGATGGCAATGGTGACATGAATATCCAGGATCTCTAAACCTTCCTTAACAATGCGTGAGTCTACCGGGTTGTTTTCCACCAGTAGTACTTTGGCTGCAGCGGTTGCCTGGATTACCTCGGTCTGCGCAAAGGGAATTTTAACCACAAAGCGGCTGCCTTCGCCCAGTTGGCTGTTAACCGTGATGGCGCCCCCCATCATCTCAACCAGGTCATGGCAGATCGCCAAACCCAATCCGGTGCCGCGTATATGCGCGGTTTCCGCTAGCCGGGAAAAGGGCTTAAATAAATTGTCGAGGTTCTCCGGGGCAATGCCGAGGCCAGTATCGCTAACGGCAAACGTCACCTCAGTGTCGCCGTTAGTCCGGGTGGCTACAATATCCAGTGCCACCTGCCCCCCCGCCTCGGTATATTTAATCCCATTATGGAGTAAATTACTCAGCACCTGCTGCAACCGGTCGCTATCGCCCAATAATTGACTAAGGGCTAAGGTGCGATCAACCGTGTAAGAAAGCTGAATATCCTGTTCTGCGGCGATAGGGGCCATCGAACTGATAAGCTGTTCCACTAAGTCGCCCACTATAAAATGAGCCGGATGATAACTGAGCTTGCCAATTTCCAGCCGTGAGTAATCAAAAATATCTTGGGTAAAACGCTTTAACAATGTCGCGCCATTGTTGATTAAGGAGAGCGCGTTGCGTTGCCTCTCGCTAAGCGGCTCCATTTCCAGTAGCTCGGCGCCACCCATAATACCGTTTAATAAGTTGCCTATTTCATGGCCGACATTGGCCAATAACTGAGACTTGGCGGCATTGGCTTCAATGGATTGCTGTTGTAAGACTTTGACCGAGGTAATATCGCGGGAGTAGCCCAGTATATAGTCCACCTCTTTATGATTGGTCATAATGGGCATTAATTGCGTATGCCAAAATTGTTCTATGCCTTGATGGTTTACAAAACTTTCTTCGTAACTAGTTATTTCTCCAGTTATCACACATTGGCGGTAGTTTTCCTCTCGCTCTCGGCCCGTTTCTCCAAGGAATTCAACCGCAGTTTTACCTTGAATTTCTTCAGACAACTTGCCAATAACCCGTTCAAGTGCGTTGTTGATCCAATGAACATAAAAATTTTTATTGTATACTCTCAGAATAAAGACATTGTCCGATGCTTTTTGGCTAAAGGTATCGAATAATAGGGCTGAAAGGTTGTTAATTTCGCGGGAAAACCCATAGATAAAATCGATTTCGCCATTATCTTTAACCTTGGGGACCAGCAAGGTATGCCAGCGACGCGGTCGATGTTCCCCTTCGACGGTGCTTTCTTCTTCATATTCAATAGGTGCTTTAGCGGATAAACAGCGTTGGTAATTGCATTCAACTCTGGCACCTCCGCTTTTTCCCAAAATTTTCCGCGTGGTTTTGCCGGCAAATTGGCTAGTGGTTTGGCCAATGACTTGTTCGCAAACCTTATTGGCCCACATCAAGTGGAAGTTCCCATTCCTCACCTCAATAATAAACAGATTATCCGGTGAG